>NZ_JADAIN010000052.1:0-76321 GCF_015676285.1 Acinetobacter sp. Res13-Abat-PEC15-P4-01
TTATTTTTGATTTTAACGCTTGGTTGTATTTTTATTAACCATATTTTAAAATTTTTATTTAAATTTTGAGCTGTTTATATTTGGATTTTTTCTTTAAACTATTTCAAATGATTTTATCATTAAATAAATTAAGTAGAATATGGCCCTTCTTATAAATAGAAAAACATTCTGTTTAGGAATTTTGCTCTTTTGCTGCAATTATTCCTGGGCCAACTCGTCGCATAATATTTTTGTGATGACCTTATCCATTTTGAGTTATGCAAAGTGGAATACACCCTCACCTGAATTATGTGTTGCAGACAATCCAAATTATGCTACTCAATTTTCCAATTACGCAAAATCAAACAAATCATCTTTTAATGTAAATGCTATTCATGCAACAGATTTAAAAAGTCGTCACTGTGATGCTGTATTCTTTTCCAATATCACCGCACAAGCCGAACAGACACTCATAGATAAATCATTAAACTCCACGATTTTATCATTTAGCTCAAATAATACAGACTGTGAGATAGGAAGTGTTTTTTGTCTGTCCACAAACAAAACAGGGAATACTATTTTTAAAGTTAATTTAGATAGCTTAGCTCGATCTAAAATACATGTTGATCCGCGTGTTTTGTTACTCGCAAAAAATTCGGATTAAGATCATGATCAATAAGTTTTTTAAATCGAGCTCTTTGCAGACATTATTTCGTAAGTCACAGTTTACGACTTTTGCGATTACGCTATTCATTTGTACATCTACTTTTGTCACGATTTCAGTATTTACTGTTGAGTCTTATGCAAAGCAAAACCTATTATTAATTAGCCGCACCGTTTCAGAGCGTGTTCAACCCGCACTTGTCTTTTCAGATAAAATTGCGATTTCACAGATTATCAATGAATATACCTTCCAACATTCCGTTCGCCTTATTGAGGTATACGATGCGCAAGGACATAAAGTTTCAGAAAGTCTAAAAAATGTTGAACATTATTCTTATATTCAAAATATTTTCGACCATATTTTTTTAAAAGATGCAGTTAAGTTAAATGTACAACATCAAGGTCAATTCGTTGGGCAAGTTGTTCTTTATGGCAGCTCTAATGAAATTTTAATGTTTATCTTTAAAATTTTTATAGGATTAGCTTTTGGGATGCTGTTTATGGTTTTCGCAGTATGGTGGTCGGTCAATCTCACCTACCGTCATATCATGGGCTCAATTTCTCCAATTATTCAAATTGCGCAACTGTTAAGGAATCAAAAAGCCTATAACTTGAGATTTCCTAAAAGTGATGTTAAAGAATTTCAAGAGTTAAATAGTGTTTTCAACCAACTCCTTGATGAAATCCAGTCTTGGCATACTCATCTTCAAAATGAAAATAGCGAGCTTTCATATCAAGTTCAGCATGATCATTTAACCGAACTACCCAATCGTAGTTATTTTTATCAAGTTTTATGCAGTCTCTTTGAAGATACTCACCAACGTCAAAATTTAGCTTTACTGTTTATTGATAATAATAATTTTAAAGCCATTAATGACCAATATGGACATCTGGTGGGTGACGAAGTTTTAAAGGAAATGGCTATACGCTTAAGACGCCATATTCGCCAAGATGATTTTGTTGCGCGTCTTGCTGGTGATGAGTTTGCTATTATTTTACGTTCGATTTCTAAAATTGAGCATTTAATTTCCATCGCTGAAAACCTCATTAAATGTTGTGAAGATCCTTTAATTTACAAGGGACAAGAGATTTATTTTAGTTTCAGTCTAGGGATTGCTATTTCAAGTAAAGCCTCTAGTCCAGAAGATTTAATTTCTCAAGCAGATCAAGCGATGTATAAAGCAAAATCGCTGCAACACCATTGGTTTATTTATCATTCTTAATGTTTAGAGGATTATTATGATTACAAAAAATATACGCCTTTCTATCCTTGCTTTCGTCTGCCTAGCGCTCACAGGCTGTATGAACCTAGGTGGTCTAAGCTATAAGCAAGCACGTGTACTCAAGAAAGAAGGTTTTGTATTGACGGATGAAGGTTGGAGCTTAGGCTTACCTGAACGCTTATTGTTTGGCTTTAATGAGTCCAATATTCAACCGGAACATCAAGTTGAGTTGATTCGTTTAGCCAAACAACTCAATAAATATCACTTGGATAAACTAAAAATTGTAGGTCATACTGATAATGTAGGTAATCCTGAATACAATTTAAAATTATCCAAAGAGCGTGCTCAAAATGTCTCTGATATTTTTATTGCAGAAAAATTTAATCCTGCAAATATTCAAATTATTGGTAAAGGATCCGATCAACCCCTTAAATCCAATGATACTGAAGAACATAAGGCTGAAAATCGTCGTGTGGCCGTGATTATTATTCCTTAATCTTCTTCAATTCAAAATAGATCTCTACGGAGGTCTATTTTTTGTCTCCACTTTTAATATGAATTGAAGCAAGATAAATTTCAGGCATAAAAAAACCGCATTTAAGCGGATAATTTATATTTAAGTTTAAACTTAAATGGTCGGAGCAGTAGGATTCGAACCTACGACCCCCTGGTCCCAAACCAGGTGCACTACCAGGCTGTGCTATGCTCCGATTTTACAACAAACTCAATGAATTGGGGTGAATGATGGGGCTCGAACCCACGACAACCGGAATCACAATCCGGGGCTCTACCAACTGAGCTACATCCACCGTCACATTAAGTTTTTTAGGCTCTATAATATCAAGCAACATATGGTGCGCCTGACAGGATTCGAACCTGTGACCATCCGCTTAGAAGGCGGATGCTCTATCCAACTGAGCTACAGGCGCATGACCAATGATACAGATATCACCGTTACCTTGCCTTGAAGAATTGGTCGGAGCAGTAGGATTCGAACCTACGACCCCCTGGTCCCAAACCAGGTGCACTACCAGGCTGTGCTATGCTCCGTTCATCTCAGCTTTAGCGTATCGCACATCGTGCGGTACGGTGTGCATTCTAGGCGTGACTCCACAAGACGTCAACACCTATCTTGAAAAAAAGTTAAAAAAACAAGTCAAATGTATATTAATCAAGCATTTCAGGTGTTTTTTATACAATTTTTACCGTTTCAGTTGTGCGCTGAAGTTCAACATGCGATCTAATGGCAATTTTGCACGTTCTGCTAGAGCAGGATCAACAAATATTTCTTGATCAGCATTTTGTAAAACGGCCAAAATTCCATCGAGCTCATTCATTGCCATCCAAGGACAATGCGCACACGAACGGCATGTTGCCCCTTCACCTGCTGTTGGTGCTTCAATCAATGTTTTATTGGGTACCGCTTGTTGCATTTTATAGAAAATGCCTCGATCTGTCGCCACAATCAAGGTGTCTTGCGGTAGTGTTTGAGCTGCTTTAATTAATTGTGACGTACTGCCTACAGCATCAGCAATATCAATCACCGACTCTGGTGACTCAGGATGCACCAAAACAGCAGCATTTGGATACAGTGCCTTCATCTTGTCTATACCACGCGCACGAAACTCCTCATGCACGATACAGGCACCATCCCACAGCAGCATGTCAGCGCCCGTTTTCTTTTGAATGTAGCGCCCTAAATGTTGGTCTGGCGCCCAAATTATCTTCTCACCGAGACTGTCTAAATGTTCAATAATTTCAACAGCACAACTTGAGGTCACAACCCAATCTGCACGTGCTTTAACAGCAGCTGATGTATTGGCATAAACCACAACGGTATGCTCAGGATGTGCATCACAAAATGCAGTAAACTCGTCCACGGGACAGCCCAAATCGAGTGAGCATGTTGCCTCCAATGTTGGCATGAGCACCCTTTTTTCGGGAGAAAGTATTTTTGAAGTTTCCCCCATAAACTTTACTCCTGCGACCACCAGTGTAGATGCCTCATGATCTCGACCAAAGCGCGCCATTTCCAAGGAATCTGAAACACAACCACCTGTTGCTTCTGCAAGCTCTTGTACATCTGGATCACAGTAATAATGCGCCACTAAAACAGCATTTTGCTTTTCCAGTTCAGCCTTGATTTGATTAAACTTGTGTTGTTTCAGCTCAGGACTTAAACGATTGTCCTTTGGTTCACCTAAACGATCTAAATGCGCTTGCACAATCGATTTTGCTTCGTTGGCAATTAAATTATTCGCATCATTCATAAGAGGTCTTCTCATCCCTTGTCGCTGGCATCATGCTAGCGGTATACCTTTGTGAATTTATTGTACTTTTTACTGCACATAAATTCACCTCGAAAAATGTTTTGTTATAAAAAAGCCTCACGAATGAGGCTCAATTCAAATATCAATGCTTAAGAGCGATAGTCTGCATTAATTTTTACATAGTCATAGGATAAATCACAGGTATAGACGGTATCTTTGGCTTGTCCTCGCCCAAGATCTACACGAATTGTCATCTCAGTTTGTGACATCACGCGCGCGCCTGCTTCTTCTGTATAATCTTCTGCAGCACCACCATCTTTACAAATCTGTACGTCATCCAACCAGACTTGTATTTTTTCGACCTCCAAGTCTTTCACACCGGCATAGCCTATAGCTGCAAGAATACGCCCCCAGTTTGGATCAGATGCAAAAATTGCTGTTTTCACAAGTGGGGAATGCGCAATACTATAAGCAATATCACAACATTCCTGGGTATCATGTCCACCTTCGACAGCAACAGTAATAAACTTTGTTGCTCCCTCTCCATCACGGATGATCAGTTGCGCCAAACGCTTCATCACTCGGGATAAAACATCCAGTACCACAGTATAACGGACATCATCTTCCGTCTTGATTTCTACACCACCGGCACATCCAGTCGCTGCAAAAATACATGAATCATTGGTTGAAGTATCACCATCTACCGTAATACGGTTGAATGACTGGTCTGCACTGACTTTCAACATTTTCTGTACAAGTGTTCGTGCAATAGGCATATCTGTTGCTACAAAGCTCAACATGGTCGCCATATTCGGACGAATCATACCTGCACCTTTAGAAATGCCAGTCATGGTATAAGTAATGCCATCAAGCTCAAATTGCTCTGAAGCACCTTTGGGTGTGGTATCCGTGGTCATGATTCCAGTTGCCGCATCGTTCCAAGCATCATCCCTTAAACTTGTCAAAGCAGGCTGTAAACCCTGAGTTAAACGCTCTATCGGTAATTGCTCACCAATCACGCCTGTGGAAAATGGCAGAACTTCAAATGCTTGTACTTGTGCCAATTCAGCAAGCTTTGAGCAGGTCAATTGAGCATTCTGCATGCCCAACTTTCCCGTGCCCGCATTAGCATTACCAGTATTAATCACAAGATAACGAGGATTCGCCTGCGCCAAATGCGCTTTAGAAACATGAACAGGCGCTGCACAAAATGCATTTTGAGTAAACACTCCTGCAACATTTGTACCTTGTGAAAATTCAAAAATAACTAAATCTCGTCGATTCGGATAACGGACATACGCCTCAGCAGAGCCAATTTTTACACCTTGCACCACATGCATATGCGGCATAGACACGTCACCAACAGCCATTTTTAAATGTCCACATGAATTAAATGAGAACCACAGCTTATTAGAATTCTCGCTAAAAATCGAGCTTATTAAAAAGCTTATTTATTTTTACTATAAGAAATGCTTATTCATTTGAATATAAAATAAAAAAGCCAGTAAATTTACTGGCTTCAAACTCTGCTATCGCTGGTTATTGTTGTACTGGGGCTGTAGTATCCACAGCCAACAACGCTTGTTTTACTTTTTCTTGACTAGATGCTGAAAGTGCTGGATTTGATGCAACAACTCGATTTACTGTCGCTGGTGTTACTGCTGCAATTGCTGCCGTTTTAAGAACAATTGGACGCCCACCCGTATTTCCCAAAGTATAACGAATCCCCGTACGTGGGCTAATCACTGTGGTTGTTTCATTTTTAACTTCTGCTTGTGCTGTTACCGCACCTGTCGCTGCTTGTACTTTTTCTACGGTGGTTGTTTGTGGTGCAGTATCTGCAAATGCCAATACTGGAAGGGCTAGGGCTGCAACAAATAGAGGTTGTAATCGTTTTTTCATTGTCTTTCCGAATATCTATTCAATTGAGCAACTTAATACCATTTTATTATATTTCCTGCAATCAAAATTAACTCACGGTAATAACTTGTAAAAAAAGCAGAACAATTGTTCTGCTTTTTGGTTAATTTTCAGTTGGCTTAATTAATTTTACCGTGACACTGTTTATATTTCAGACCAGAACCACATGGACATGGTGCATTGCGACTTTCAGGCGGTTCGATCACCACATCATCTGCAAATTGTGCATCAACCACATCATGGTTGATGCTTGCACTTAAGCCATCTACATCTTCATGCGCAAAATTAAGACGCATTGCATCTGCTTGTGCTTGTTGTTGAGCTTCCATTTCTGCAAGTTCTTCCGGTGTCGGGATATGAACACGAGAAATATCAGTCACCACATCTGACTTAATCACACCTAACATATTAACGAATAAGTTAAATGCTTCTTTCTTGTATTCCTGCTCAGGATTCTTTTGCGCATAACCACGCAAGTGAATGCCTTGACGTAGATAATCCATCGCTGCCAAATGATCTTTCCAGTGACGATCTAAGGAACCCAACATAAAATGACGTTCTAATGTTGCTGCTGTTTCAGCACCCATTTGCTCACGACGACCACGATAACGCTCTACAATCTCATCCGAAATACGCTCAACCAAAGCTTCTTCATCAAGACGACGGTCTTCTTCCAACCAACGATTAACAGGAAGATCAATACCCAAGTCTTCTTTCAATGCATTTTCCAACCCATCGATATCCCATTGATCGTGGATCGACTCAGGTGGAATATAGGTCTCAATTAAACCTTTTACAACTTCGCGATGCATTTCTTCAATATAATCTTGAAGTGAACTTTCTTCTAAAATCTCATCCCGTTGAGAGTAAATAATCTTACGCTGTTCGTTATTGACATCATCATATTTCAATAAGTTTTTACGAATATCGAAGTTACGTGCTTCAACCTTACGCTGCGCATTTTCAATCGAACGCGATACCATCTTATGTTCAATGGCTTCATTCTCTTGCAGCCCCATTGCACGCATCATTGCAACAACCCGATCACCTGCGAAAATACGCATCAAATCATCTTCTAAAGACAAGAAGAAACGTGAAACACCTGGATCACCTTGACGACCGGAACGACCACGCAACTGATTATCAATACGGCGAGATTCATGACGCTCAGAACCGATGATATGTAAACCACCTGAACTCAACACCATTTCATTGTTGTGTTCCCATTCTGCTTTTAGACGTGCTTCATCTTCAGCAGTAGGGTGTTCAATTTTCGCCAGTTTAGCTTTCCAGTTACCACCCAACAGAATATCTGTACCACGACCTGCCATGTTTGTCGCAATGGTAACAGCGCGTGGTGAACCTGCTTGCGCAATAATGTCCGCCTCACGTTCATGCTGTTTAGCATTCAGCACTTCATGTGCAATGCCTGCTTCTTTCAACTTATCCGATAAAATTTCTGAAGCTTCAATCGTTGCAGTACCGATCAGAATTGGAGCAACACCCGCCTCATGGATCTTTTGAATCTCTTCAATAATCGCGTTGTATTTACCATTACGATTTAAATAAATTAAATCATTTTGGTCATTTCGGATCATTGGACGATGTGTCGGAATAAGTACAACATCCAAGCCGTAAATTTCTTTCATTTCCGCAGCTTCAGTATCAGCGGTACCTGTCATACCTGAAAGCTTTTTGTATAAACGGAAATAGTTCTGGAAAGTTGTAGTCGCTAAAGTCTGGTTTTCAGGTTGAACATCCAAGCCTTCTTTCGCTTCAACTGCCTGATGCAGACCTTCAGACCAACGACGTCCTGGCATGGTACGACCTGTATTCTCATCGACAATAATCACTTCGCCATCATGAACGATGTAGTGAACATTGCGTTGATACAGGAAATGCGCACGAATAGCGGCTGACACATGATGAACAAGATTAAGATTTGATGGTGAATATAAACTTTCACCTTCAGCCAACAAACCCATTTTGATTAATTCATCTTCTACAGTTTCATAACCGACTTCGGTCATTTCTACTTGACGTTGTTTTTCATCAATCCAGAAATGTCCACCATCAGCGACTTTTTCTTCTTTCTGCGCATGGAGTTTGGGTGGAATACTATTGATTGCGACATACAATTGTGACGAGTCATCACTTTGACCAGAAATAATCAACGGGGTACGCGCTTCATCAATCAAGATCGAATCGACCTCATCGATAATCGCATAAATCAAACCACGTTGCTTTTTCTCCGCCATTGAGAAAACCATGTTATCGCGAAGATAATCGAAACCAAATTCGTTATTGGTACCATAGGTAATATCTGAACGATAAGCTTCAGCCTTTTCGATCGGTGATTGCATTGAATAAATCACCCCGACCGTTAAACCGAGGAACTCATAAAGCGGGCGGTTTAATTCAGCATCACGTTGCGCCAAATAATCATTGACCGTAATAACATGTACACCCTGCTCACTAATCGCATTGAGATAGACAGCCAAAGTTCCCATGAGGGTTTTACCTTCACCTGTACGCATCTCTGCAATTTTACCTTCGTGCAAAGTAATACCACCAATGAGCTGCACATCATAATGACGCATGCCCATAACACGCTTTGCTGCTTCTCGACATACAGCAAACGCTTCTGGCATCAATTTATCTAGGCTTTCACCATTCTTATATCTTTGTTTGAATTCTTCAGTTTTTGCAGATAAGTCTGCATCGCTGAGTGCAGATATCGTCGGCTCGAGCGCATTGATCTTATCGACAATTTTACGCATACGTTTTAGTTCGCGCTCGTTTTTAGTACCGAAGATTCCTCCGATCAGACTTGCCAACATATAAACTCTCTAAATCTTGTAAAATAAATTTTTCTCAGACGATATTATGGTGTTAGAAATTTGAAGTACAAGGGTTTTGCACAAATCCTATCAAAAAAATCTGACGACCAGTTCGGTACGCATGAGTTAAAGCGCCTTAATGTAGCAAATTTAACCGATATTTACAGCGCAGTTGTGCGCAATTCCATGTTTTTTTCACATCCTAATTCTTTATATCTATTTTTTTCATAAAGAAATAAAAAAACACTATTTTTAATTATAAAAAAACTGCGCAATAGTATTTTGGACGAGCTAAATAACAGATGACTTTTCTTAATTTTGAGGTTTTATCATGACTCTACGACTAGGTGACATCGCACCAGATTTCACACAAGAATCCAGCGAAGGTCCCATTCATTTCTATGATTATTTGGGCGACAGTTGGGGAATTCTTTTTTCTCATCCAGCGGACTATACACCAGTATGTACCACAGAACTTGGCTATACGGCAAAATTAAAGAATGAGTTTGATAAGCGCGGAGTTAAAGCAATCGCACTTTCAGTAGATGATGTTGAATCTCACCGCGGTTGGATCAATGACATCAATGAAACACAGAACACGCAGGTTAATTTTCCAATTCTGGCCGATAAAGATCGTAAAGTTTCAACACTATATGATTTTATCCACCCCAATGCCAGTGAAACGCTGACTGTACGTTCTTTAATTATCATTGACCCAAATAAGAAAGTCCGCTTAATTATTACTTATCCAGCATCAACAGGACGCAACTTCAATGAAATATTACGTGTGGTTGATTCATTACAACTCACAGATAACTATAAAGTTGCAACACCTGCGAACTGGCAAGATGGGGAGGATGTAGTTATCGTACCATCCCTTAAAGATGAAGCAGAGTTAAAAGAACGCTTCCCAAAAGGCTATACGGCGGTTAAACCCTATCTGCGTCTTACGCCACAACCAAATAAATGAAACGACAAATCCATAAATAATGTGTTGCCATGATTTTTAAAAGATCACATTCGATATGTGGTCTTTTTTCTATACTATTTCACACTTAAAATCCAACACCCTGCACATTGGCAATGGCACTTAAATTTAAAACAAAAAAAGGCACCGAAGTGCCTTTGACTTAATTAACCTTCAATTAGGCTGGAATACGTAAAACCTGCCCTGGGAAAATATCATCTGCGTTTTTCAATAATGGGCGATTGGCTTCAAAAATTTTATTATACTGATTTGGATCACCATAAAATTCTTTTGAAATCTTAGATAAGTTATCACCCGATTTCACCGTATAGAATTTACTTTCCGGTTCTGGTGTGGCAACAGTCATCTGATCATCTACTTGAGCAACATGATCCACATTACCAATCGCAAGCACGATTTTCTCTTTATCTGCTTGGCTTTGCACTTGACCGCGTACTGTCGCTAAATCTGTCTGAGAGTTATAGCTTACAGATAAGCCCTCTATAGATAAGCCCAGGCTTTTAACCAAACCTAATAGTTTATTGGCAACTTCTTGTGCAGAAGGTTCTGCTGGTGTTGCTGGCGCTGCTTGTGGCTCAGCAGGGGCTGTGTTTTTTTTACCAATACCTTTTACAAAATCAAAAAGACCCATTTATGTTCTCCATATTTATTGGAACTTGTTTTACTGTGAACTTTTATAAAAATTTATAAACTCTATTTTTATAACTAAAAAACCGATAAAAAAACGTTGTCATTGGTGACAGAAAAGTAACGGTATGTAACCACTATTTTTTTGATTTTTAAAGTTCTTTACCCATTATTTTATGTATAAAAGATTTCAAAGAAAATCTCCTCCTACTATACATTCACACATAAAAAAACCACCTTTACGGTGGTTTTTACGCATAACAACGACATGTTATACAATCAATGCATTAACCAAGTTTTTTAGTTACATAGTCGATCGCTGATTGAACAGTCGTGATTTCGTTAGAATCTTCATCAGGAATAGTGATGTCGAAGTCATTTTCGAAAGACATAACAAGTTCTACTAAGTCTAGAGAATCAGCACCCAAATCATCCATGAAAGATGCTTCGTTTTTGATTTCTTCAGCTTTGATACCTAATTGTTCTGCAACAGCTTGTTTAATGCGTTGTTCGATATCGCTCACAGGAATTCTCCTCATTGCTTGTGGCGGCTTTTAATTGCCTGATAGTTTAATTGAATATTTACTTTTTTCAAAGTTTATACATCGCATTACGCCATGTATAAACCACCATTTACGTGTAATACTGTGCCTGTAATGTAACTAGCTTTGTCCGAAGCTAAGAAACTCACCGCATCTGCAATATCTTTTGGCTCACCAAAACGACTTAAAGCAACTTGATCACTCATTTTTTTACGAATGTCTTCGCTTAATTGTTCAGTCATTTCAGTCGCGATAAAACCCGGAGCAATGCAATTAACGGTAATCTGACGACTACCCATCTCTTTTGCAAGGCTACGACTAAACGCTTCAATGCCTGCTTTTGCAGCAGAATAGTTGGCTTGACCTGGGTTAGCAAAATGCGCAACCACTGAACTAATATTGATAATACGTCCAAAACGAGCTTTGGTCATACCTTTCAATACCCGTTTAGACAACCGGAAAACAGCTTTTAGATGAATGTTGAGAATATCGTCCCAATCATCTTCCGACATACGCAATAATAAATTATCTTTGGTAATACCCGCATTATTGACCAGCACCATCACTGAACCATATTTTTGCTCAATGTCAGATACCAATGCATCGATGGCTGTACCATCACGTACATCAAGTACTGCACCAACACCCTGCTCAGCAAATGCTGTAGAAAGTTTTTCTGCACCTGCTTCAGATGTTGCCGTACCGACAACAAAATAACCATCTTGAATTAACTGTTGAGCAATGGCTGCCCCAATCCCTCGGCTTGCGCCTGTCACTAATGCGACTTTACGTTCTTGTGTCATGCGATTTTCCCTTCAGCCACTAAGATGGCATTTAGTGCATCTTCCATACGTGCTTGCGTATCAAGTGGAAATGCCTTTTCAATATTAGGTAAACGTTTTGCTAAATTTGCCAGTACATTACCCGGTCCACATTCTGCAACATACTGAATGCCTTGATCTTGTATGAACTGCATGGTTTTGGTCCATTGCACAGATTGGTACAACTGCGCTGTAAGCGCCTGACGCAACTGTGTGGTATCTGTAGCAATTTCAGCGTTGACATTTTGTATTACAGGAATGCTTGGAAGCTCAATGGCAGTTTGTTCCAAAGCTTCTGCAAACTGTTCAGCAGCGGGCTTCATCAACGAACAATGGGAAGGTACGGATACAGGTAATGCGATCGCTTTGCCACCGTTTTCTTTTGCCGCGACCATAACTGCTTCCACCAGCGTCTTATCACCGGCAATCACGACTTGCCCCTGTGCATTGTAGTTTGCCGCTTCAACTGAGCCACGCCCTTGCACATTGGCTTGTTCACACAGTTCAATGACTTTTGCATCATCCAAACCAAGAATCGCAGCCATTGCACCTTGCCCTTGAGGCACTGCTGACTGCATCAACTGACCACGTAGATTGACCAGTTTAACAGCATCGACCAATGTCATTGCATCTGCGGCAACCAACGCGCTGTATTCTCCCAGGGAATGACCTGCAAGATACTTTGGTGCAACACCACCTAAATCCAACCATACGCGCCAGAGCGCAATACTTGCTGTTAACAATACAGGTTGAGTGTTTTCAGTTTGATCTAAACCCTCACCACTTTGCGCAATGTGCCATAAATCAAAACCAATGGCATCTGAAGCTTCAGCAAAGGTTTCTTGTACACCACTAAACTGTTCTGCAAGTTCAGCAAGCATACCTACTTTTTGTGACCCTTGACCTGGAAACAAAAATGCAGTTTTGGTTGCTTGAGCTGCTTGTTCGAGTCGTTTGGCAGACATATAAAAAGTCCCTTATTTAATCTTGATCGTTTCCGATGCGGCAATTTTACAGAAAAAAAAAATTTTATTTAATTGCGAAATACAACAAAAAATACGCATATACAAAACAAAAAAAGGGAGCTTTCGCTCCCATTTTTTCACTAAGCTTACGCCTAATGCGTCAACAATTATTCAGCATCAGCTGCTTTAGCGAATAATTGACGACCACGGTAGAAACCATCTTTAGTCACATGGTGACGGCGGTGAGTTTCACCTGAAGTTTGGTCTACAGTTAATGCATTCTCGGTTAAAGCGTCATGTGAACGGCGCATGTCACGGCGAGAGCGACTTTTACGGTTTTGCTGAACGGCCATGATGGCTCCTTACAAATCGAAAAAATGGATCAGAACAAATTCGGTTGTCTTAACTTAACAGTATAACACAAAATTTAGTTAAGTTTACCCTTCAAACTTGCCAAAACATCAAACGGGTTATCCCGTTTTTCTTCAACAATGTCCTGAACGGCTGGCTGATGCTTATGTTCGCAAGCGTCATGCTTAGGAGACAAAGGCATCAACAATAACAATTCATCTTCTAAAAGTGCAAGTAAATCAACAGTCGCAGGAGTATTGGTTAAATAATCTCCCTTGGTTGTCGCTTCACTTTCACCTAATACGATGAAATCAGCATCCTCATCCAAGCGCTCTATCAGTGACTCATCATCTATTAAAGCCAAATGGAAATCAGAAACCAGAGGAATTTCAACAGAATCCAGACAACGCTGGCACTCCATCGGAACTTTAGTATCTACATGACCATCCAACCATACGATACGATGATACGCATCCATTGATAGCTTACAGTCTATATTGATCAATTGATCATCAATTGATCCAACAGCTTCACGGGAAATACGAACAAAGCGAGACAATGGCAGTGTACCTGACCATGTAAAGCCTTGTTCAGCCCATTTAAACGGCTCTATCTGTGCCGGAAAGGTATTTGCTGACATAATTAAGGCGGCAATTCTACAAATTCATAGGTACTCTGTCAAAGATTAAGATACAATTTTGTACTTATTTAGACAGATCTCTTGAGTAATACAAGCCATGCATCAGTTGCAGCCGCAACCTGAAGTCACTACTTCATTACAGTTTAACACCCGCTTAACCTCTGAAAACACATTGAATGTGACCGATGTGCAACGCTCCCAATGGGAGAATTTACAAACAGAAGCCCAGCAAGTAGATTGGCTTATCTTACACTTTAATCGTTGGTTTTCCCACCTAAATGTGACGCTTGTTCGTGGTGATTTTGAACCTGAATATTTTCCGGCAACAAAAGACCAGCCCGCTCGCATTCAATTTGCACATGGATTTTTCAATAGTGCTTTACATGAAATTAGTCATTGGACCATTGCCGGCGAACAACGTCGATTATTGCCTGATTTAGGCTATTGGTATGCGCCAGACGGTCGTACAGCTCAACAACAAGCATTGTTTGAACAAGTCGAAATCAAACCTCAAGCCATAGAATGGCTATTCTCTAAAGCATTTGGACGCAAGTTTCGAGTCTCACTGGATAATCTCACTGGAGAAGGTGGTGATGGTGCTGCATTTAAAGACCATGTTTACGCTCAGGTGCAACGCTTTTTCTCTGGTGAAAGCAAGCTTCCCCGAGATGCAAAACACTTTATTGAATGTATTTGTGCCTACACTCGAAGTGGCAAAACATTACAAAGTGCTGAATTTAATCGAAAGGATTTAGACAACTAATCCAATACATTGTCTCAACCATCTTCATCAACTCTCTTGACCATCTTGATTTTGTGCTGACGATGTAACTGACAATCATGATTCACTCTTCAGCACCAGATCGAACCCGCTTTTAGTGAATGCCATATTCAGCATACATTCATCATGCATCTAAGATTATTGACTGATGTTATGTAGCTGGTATGAATTGGCTTTACCCATACTGAAAATATAGACGCACACGACAGAGTCTTACACCAAAAGTTTAAGTTTAGAGAATAACCTTCAGTTAGACCTGTTTTTTCAAAATGAGAGCAAAGCTCCGTAAAGGCAACCATCTTGTGCAGCGACATCGCTGTTCACCGCACAACTCGACCATGTCCGTCAAAATATTCTGAGTATCACAGATACTTTAGAAATGAAAAGCAACCCTGCCTCAGACAATTGCAGATGATGTCCGCGTATCTACTTTTTTCAAGAGACAAATATGATTTAGCGTTGCCATATAACATCAGTGATTAAAATACTCATGGATTCAAATAAAATTACAAATAATGGTGTTCTTAACCATTTATTTTCAATACCATATATGAATAGATAATAAATCAGGAGAATAAATATGCTGCATTTAAGAGTACATCCTGACAACCCTCAACCGCGTTTAATCAGTCAAGCTGTCGAAAGAATTCGAGCAGGTGATGTTGTGGTCTATCCAACAGATGCTGCTTATGCCATAGGTTGCCAGATTGGAAATAAAAATGCCATGGAACGTATCACTCAGATTCGTGGTCTGGGGGCTAAACATCAATACGCCATTATTTGTGCAGACTTATCAGATATTGCGACCTATGCCAAAGTAGACAATGCAATGTATCGCCTGCTGAAAGCCAATACACCCGCAGTTACCACTTATATTTTACCGGCAACCAGTGAAGTACCTCGTCGCTTAATGCATCCAAAGAAAAAAACCATTGGTTTACGTGTACCAAGCAATCCCGTCTGTCAAATGTTGTTAAAAGAATTAGGCGAACCCTTATTGACCAGTACATTAGTTTTGCCAGGTCAAGATACACCAATGGATGATCCTTATGATATTGAACAACAACTTGAAAAACGTATTGATGTTTTTATTGATAGTGGTTTAGGTACTTTAACCACAACCAGTATTGTTGACTTGTCAGGTACAAATCCTGAAATTATCCGTCGTGGTGTCGGTGATGTCAGCGCTTTTGAATAAGCGCCGATCATTTTTCCCAAACTTTTTAGAAGTCAGATCAAATGGATCTGTTTACCGCCATACTGAATATTCATAAATTGCAGATTCAGCAAAGTCTATTTGTAGAACAGCCGTGGACGCCAGAATCTCTGGTCAAATTACAGGATATACCGGTCAATAGAAAAATACGGAATGACAATTTCACTTACTTCTTAGATGTTGTGGAAATTAAATCTTTGCTCTTGCGTCTTGAATCTCGAAATACGTGTTTAAGAGATATATGTCATTTAATCATTGAACATGCTATCGAAAACAGTAAATTCATTGAATAACATTAAAACCCAGATTCAACGAAAAGTTGTTGATCACTTTTTGTATATTTTTAGATTGGTATTTTTGCTAATTCAGTTTATAAACAAAGCATAATCCTAAAAACAAAGTGTCATTATGATATACAACATTCATCACTTGCATTGTGGAACGATGTGCCCAATCTGTGCACCACTGTATGGACAAAAAGGTTTACATGCCAAAATGGTCTGTCATTGTCTGTTGGTGGAAACGGATAAGGGATTGGTACTCATCGATACGGGTTTTGGGAGTCAAGATTATCTTCACCCTCAAGCACGTCTAGGTCGATTATTTGCAAAGATGAGTGCAATTCAATTTGATTTCTCACTGACCGCAGTTGCACAAATTCAACAACTCGGTTTCCAGCCTTCTGATGTGAAACATATTTTAGTCAGTCATTTGGATTTGGATCATGCTGGAGGGATTTCAGACTTTCCTCAAGCCACGATTCATATTCTATCCAGTGAGTATAATGCAGCTCAGAACCTCTCGATGATGAATAAATTACGTTATCGCCCACAACAATTTAAAAATCATCGTCACTGGAACTTCCTTGAACCCAAGAATGGAGAATCTTGGTTTAATTTCCACAAGGTTCAGGGTTTTCACATATTTAATGATGAAATTTTACTGATTCCATTACTGGGACATACCACAGGTCATTGTGGCATAGCGATTAAACAACAAAATGGATGGGTTTTCTTTTGTGGTGATGCCTATTACAGTCATTTGGAATTAGATCCAAATCATAAACTTCCACTACTGGATAAGCTGGAACGCTTGTTCGCAGAGAACAATACAGCCCGTTTAAAAACACTTGCTGAAATACAACATCTTGCCCAAAATGAGCCACATATTGAAATAATCTGTGCGCATGACCCAGTTGAACTTGACCGATACCTCGTAAAATAATCATGAGATTGAAATTACTTGCCTCGACCACCTTGATCTGCCTCAGTTTAAATTTGACAGGCTGCATCACCACATCAACACTTCCTGATCATCAACGTCCTCAACAATGGGGCACTGTGGTGAATAAACACTATAATTTCTATCGTATCAGTGACACAGTTTTTCGGAGTGAACAGCCCAGCAAAGAGATTATCCCTGCTTTAGAAGAGCATAATATCACTGTGGTGATCAATTTAAGGAGCCGTGATCGGGATAAAACTGTTTTGGCACAACATGGCTTTGAATTGGTGCATGTTCCAATCAATACTTGGGCAATAGATCGTGATGATTTACTTCAAGTCATGAAAACGATTCAAATCGCACAAAGAAACCATAAAAAAGTCCTGATTCATTGTTATCACGGCTCGGATCGTACTGGGGCAAGTGTTGCCATGTATCGCATTATTTTTGAAAACTGGTCAGTCGATGATGCACTAAAAGAAATGAAACATGGTGGTTATGGCTTTCATCCAATTTGGATCAATATTGAAAAAATTTTTACCCCTGAAAATATAAGATGGATCCGTGAGCAACTCACGAATCCATCTTGAATGACCCCATCCATACCAGTTAACGGCGGTCTAAAGGCACCCATTCAATTACCCATGCAGACTTCATGCCCAAGCTGTCATCTGCATTAATTTTCTTACGTGCCGCATCTGCGCCTTCACGATCTTTGGATGGCCCAACCATGATACGAATCCCTTTTGAAGTTGGGCTCTTGGTCACTTTATAACCTTTGGCACGTAGCTTTGCCGCAACGGCATCCGCATTGGCTTCATTGGCTGCAAGCGCAACTTGCACCATCCATTGCTTATCACCATTTTCCAGTAAATCACGTGCTTTTTCTGCCTCGGCTTTCTTTTTAGCGTCTTCAGCTTTACGCTTTTTCTCTGCTTCTGCTTTCTTCTCTTCAGCTTGTTTTTTCTCAGCGGCAGCTTTCTTTTCAGCTTCTGCTTTACGTTTATCTTCAGCTTTTTGTTGTTCTTCTAGCTTACGTTTTTTCTCCTCAGCTGCCTTACGCTCTGCTTCTGCGGTAGCTTGTCGCTTCTGCTCAGCGAGCTTTTTTTCAGCTTCGGCTTTCTGCTTCAACTGCGCATTTTGTTGCTCAAGCTGCTTCTGCTCAGCGGCTTTCTGCTGCGCTTTGGCTTTCTCGTCTTGCACCAGCTCAGGTGGAATATCTGCACCCTCTTGCGCCGCCGCAGCAGCACCACGTCTTGCATTTGCTGCTGCATATTCTTCGGCAGCCTTGCGTGCAGCATCCGCTTCTGCCTGTTGTTGCATCCGTAAAAACTCAGCAGCTTTGGCTTCTTGCTCAGCCACAGCCTTTTCACGAGCACGTTTTTGCTCTTCCAACAGGCGTTTTTCCGTTGCAACATCCACAGTCAATGGTTGCAATTGCACAGGCTCACCCGCTGGCGTAGTTTTGTTTGGCTGAGTTTGACCCGCAGGTTGTGTTTCAGCCTGTCTTTGGTGGATTTCTTCTTTACCTTTTAGAAGCAATGCCGCCAATAGAACACCACCACTTAATAAAACAACACCGCCCATCCAGCGTTGTTTGTTATTCATTGACATTCTTCTAAATACTCCCAGACCGCTTCTAAGGTATGGAACGAACCACACACCAAAATCAGCTGATTATTATTGGTTTCTGCAAGCGCTGATTGAAATGCGGCTTGTACACAATCAAACTGTTCAACTGTCTCATTCTGCAATGCTGTATGCAACTGTTCCATTGATGCTGCACGCGGCACAGCCAATGGAGCAATTTTCCACTTTAAGACAGTATTTTTCAACAACTTGACCACAGAATCTATATCTTTGTCAGACAACATTGAAAAAATAGAGACAACTTCTGTGTACTGTTTATTGTATTCTAAGAATTTTCGCAATTGCTTTAACAAAAATTCAACACCATGCGGATTATGTCCCGCATCAAAAATGACTGTTTTCTCTTGTATTTTTCTAATTTCAAAACGCCCAGCCAATTGTGCCTTTTCGATTCCTTGAGTAATTGCCTGTTGCGAAACATTTAAATCGCTGAGTAAAACTGCGGCGACAGCAGTAGAAATATTTTCTAAAGCAAGATGCCCTGTAGGAAGTTTTAATGTTGTTCCCGAACTGGCGAAATCCCAAGACTGACCATCTTTAGCTAACTGAAAAAAATAATCACGATTAACCGTAAATAACGTTGCATCACATTGTTGTGCTTTATCCTGAATCGCTTGCGGTAAGGTTTGTACGCCGCCAAATACGACAGGAATATTTGGGCGAATAATCCCTGCTTTTTCGAAAGCAATTTTTTCAATGGTATCGCCCAGCCAATCTGTATGATCTAGCCCAATATTGGTAATCACAGCAACATCAGGATCAATCACATTCACTACATCTAAACGACCACCCAGCCCGACTTCAAGCACCCAGACATCACATTGCTTTTGTTTAAAAATAACGAAGGCAGCCAATGTGGTTGCTTCAAAAAAGGACAATGACAGATTACACATGCGACGTGCTTGGTCAACCTGAACAAAAGCATCAATCAGAGTTTGATCATCAACTTCTTGACCCGCTAATTTAACACGCTCATTAAAACGATAGATATGAGGAGATTGATATAATCCGACATTAAAGCCCTGTGCATTTAGAATTGCGGCGAGGGTTGTGGTGGTTGATCCTTTACCATTGGTCCCAGCAACAGTGATTACTTTCGCATCGGGATGCAGGATTTCGAGTTGTTCAGCGACAGGAAGGACACGCTCTAAGCCTAAATCGATTCCTGTAACGTGAACATGGCTCCAATAATCGAGCCATGTTTGTAATTTATCAGTATTTAAAGGTGCTGTTTCGTTGTTCAAGGCAAGTTCATCAGTTTCGCTACAATACGATATACAGTATCACGTAATGCATGACGATGAACAATTTGATCGACCACCCCATGATCAAGCAAAAATTCCGCGCGCTGGAACGGTTCTTCAAGTTTCTCACGTACGGTTTGTTCGATAACGCGCTTACCTGCAAAGCCAATCATGGCTTTAGGTTCCGCAATCTGTACATCACCCAGCATCGCCAAAGATGCAGTAACGCCACCATAAACAGGATGCGTTAACACCACGATATAAGGTAGATGTGCATCTTTCATTTTTTGAACTGCGGCTGAAGTACGCGCCATTTGCATAAGAGACAGCATGCCTTCTTGCATACGCGCACCGCCAGAAGCTGCAAAACAGATTAATGGCTGTTTGTCTTTGATGGCTTTTTCAGCAGCCTGTACAAAGCGATCCCCCACCACAGTACCCATTGATCCAGCCATAAAGTCGAACTCAAAAGCACAGGCCACCATTGAAATATTTTTCAACTGTCCCTGCATGGCTACCAATGCTTCAGTTTCACCTGTTTTATCCTGTGCTTCTTTCAAACGTGCTGGATAAGGTCTACTGTCGACAAAATGTAGAGGATCTTTCGCAATAAACTCTTGACCAAGTTCATGGTTCACTTGATCAAAGAACCAGTTCAAACGATCACGCGCTTTCATTTTCAAATGTTCATCACATGACGGACAAACATAAGCATTAAAAGACATTGCTGTACGAGTCACGAGTGCATGACATTCAGGGCACTCAATGGTTGGTTCAGTAAACGTCGCTTTGAGTGTTTGTTGTTGATCAGGCACATCAATGCCTGGAACTTTACGATCTGTCCACGGCGTAGTTGCGCTGAGGATTTTCCCTGATTTCACTTCTTGATTCATACTAACTCATCGAGCGCCGCTCGAAGCTCCTTGACTTTATTCACTGCTGCTTCAACAGCTTGTTCTGGTGCAAGATTTGCAAAAGGTTTGACAAAGGCACTTCCGACAATCACAGCATCTGCAACTTGACCAACCGCTTTGGCAGAAGCAGCATCACTGATTCCAAAGCCCACCCCGACAGGAATATCGGTAAAGCTTTTAATTTTTTGAATACGTGTTGCGACTTCGGTCGTGTCCAATGTTGCAGCGCCGGTAACACCTTTTAGAGACACATAGTAAATAAAACCACTGGCTTGATTCACAACATGTTGAATACGCTGTTCTGTAGAGGTTGGTGCAAGCAAAAAGATTTGATCCATATCGTATTTTTGCAATACGTCATCTAGTGTTTTTGCTTCTTCAGGTGGTAAGTCCACCAGCAACACGCCATCTACGCCACATTCATTGGCATAAGACACAAACTTTTCATACCCAATGACCTCAACAGGATTTAAATATCCCATTAAAACCACAGGTGTAGTGGTGTCTTTTTGACGAAATGCTTTGACCATATTCAAAGCGTCAAGTGTGTTGGTGCCGGCAGCCAGAGCGCGCTCTGCTGCAAGTGCGATTACAGGACCATCTGCCATTGGGTCGGAAAATGGTAATCCAAGTTCTACAACATCTACGCCTGCTTCAACCATCTGATGCAACAGAGGTACCGTTACATGAGGTTGTGGATCACCCGCCATCACATAAGAAACCAAAGCCTTACGCTGTTGAGATTTAAGTTGTGCAAAACGAGTGGCTAAACGTGACATAGGATTGTACATTCCTTGAATTGTTCAAACTTGAGGAGTTTTTAGACGATCAGACAACTGAGATGAATTTAAAATTCATTGACTTATTATCTTCCATCATCCAAATGTATAAATACAAGACACTGCATTGTAACGCTATTTTTTACTCAAAGGATAGAGTCACATAGTCGCTCAAACGTATCTTGTTTTATATGACAAATAATAAAACAACCCATGTGTACATTTAGCGCTATTTTCAAATTGAGGACAATGATCAAAGTTACCTATTTTTAATGTAATGAAAATCACGCATATTTTTAAAAAAATAAAAACAAATCATCAATATAGGGTAAGAAAAGCACATTTAGAGCATACACAATCATTTTTCAGAAATTGCAAAAGCTGTTTATACTACGCGGGATTCTGATTTTTTATCTCCTCTTATGACCACATTTCCACAGGCTAAAGTACAAGCCAGTGCGCTTGCGCTATTGCCACTTATTGTATTTTTAGCCATTTTTTTAGGCAGCGGTATTTACCACACCATCATTGGTACTGAGTTTGCTTTTTATCAAGTCAAAGCCCCGATCGCTGCATTGCCTGCGATCATATTGGCCATTCTGCTGTATAAAGGAAAAATAAATTCAGCAATTGAAGCATTTTTAAATGGAGCAAGTCATCCAAACCTGATCCTCATGTTTATGGTTTTCATGTTGGCTGGTGCGTTTGCGAGTGTGACCAGTAACATTGGAAGTGTGGACTCCACTGTTCAATTTGGTTTGTCCATCATCCCACCGACATTTGTCTTGCCAATGCTGTTTGTGATCTCTGCCTTCATTGCAACTGCAATGGGCACATCAATGGGCACTATTGCAGCTTGTGCACCGATTGCTTTTGGATTCTCGCAAGCCACTGCAATTCCGCCCATCTATGCCATAGGAGCTGTCGTCAGTGGAGCAATGTTTGGCGATAATCTATCAATGATTTCAGATACCACCATTGCTGCAACAAGAAGTTTAAATGTAGAACTACGCGACAAATTTCGGGTCAACATTTGGATTGCACTTCCTGCGGCAATCATCACCATCCTAATTTATTTCTTGACCAGCCATCAATCTCAACTCATTGAATATAAAAGCTATAACTTAGGGTTGATTGTGCCGTATCTGGCTGTTTTCTTTTTGGCTTTTACCCGTTTGCATGTGCTTGCAGTGTTAACGATCGGTATTATCCTTTCTATTTCAATCGGTTTGGTGGCAAACCCGGAATTGAATTTACTCAAATTAAATAACGCAATTTATGACGGATTTGTGGGAATGTTTGAAGTTGCGTTACTGTCCATGTTTTTAGGTGGGCTTTCTGCCATTATGCAAAAAGAAGGTGGTTTGGAGTGGTTAATTCAACGCATTTATTCTGCAACTCGACGATTTAATATAGGTCGACAACGTGCAGGCGAAATTGGCATCAGTTTTTTAGTGATTTTCTCTAATTTATTCGTTGCCAATAATACGGTTGCAATTATTTTATCGGGTGACATGGCAAGAGAAGTTGCCAAAGAATATGGTGTAGATCCCAAACGTGCTGCTGCATTCATGGATATTTTTTCATGTGTGATTCAAGGCATTATTCCCTATGGTGCACAACTTCTACTCGCTTGCTCAATCGCTAAACTTTCACCTGTAGAACTCATCGGTTCCATTTATTACTGTTGGGTCTTGGCAATATTTGCAATTTTGGCTATCGCATTTAGATTTCCAAAATTAAAATAGAAATCATCTATATGAATAAAAATTAACTTAGTCCACCATCATATTGACTGAGTTAATTTTTGCAAAGGATTTATAAAGACCGTAAGTCTTTTTTCTTTTTTAACAACGTTTGCCCACTATATGCTTTATAGGCTCGGGCTAAAGCGGACTGATCCGAATAACCTAAACGCATTGCAATTTCAGAAAGCTGCATGTCACCGCTAAGCAAAAATTCACATCGTTTCATGCGTTCACTTTCAACAATTTTTTTAAAAGAACTATCCAACTCGCTGAGTTGACGTTGCAAAGTACGCGTCGATATATGTAGTTCCTGTGCAACATCCTCAATCTTTGGTGCTTGTTCTTTGAGTTTTAAATACTCCGCTACAATAAGATGCAATTGTTGGGCAATGGTTTTATAGCGAGGTTTAGCTGCGATCGCCTCTTCTGCCTGTTTGACCAAAAGTTGCATCAAAGACGGGTCAGCTTGTTGTATTTTCAGTTCCAAGCCATCCATACGCAACACAAAACTATAGTGAGGTTGATTGAATAGTACCTCGCAAGCATAGAACTTTTGATAATGATAGAGCGCCATCTGAGGAGCATGAGCAAAGTGTACTGCTTGCAGGGGAAATTGATTGGGGGGTACGATTTTCCGCGCAAGATGCATCATCAATGCATTGGTAAATTCATTGATTAAAATATATTTATCATGGTGAAATGGCCAAATTAAATGAACATACTGCCCTTTTTGTTGCATCTGCATGGGTATAACTTCATCCCCATCAATCACCAAGCGACTAAAACGCATAATATTTTGCAATGCTTCGGCAACAGTAGTACTTCGTGATGCCATATAACCCAGTACCCCAAAATGTTCAGGTCGAACATATTCCGCCATTTCAAAAACAATTTGGGGGCAATCGAATGCCTGTTTGGTTTTTTCAATCAATTGGTGAAAGAATAGATAAGCCGATTGCGTATCGATAGGCAATGACAGGATATTCAGCAAATGTTTTTTTTCATCCGTTTGCAAAAAATCAAGTGTTGCAACATCCACGCCTCGTTCAGCCAAGTACATCTGCCAGAGATGGAAATAGCCGTTCGGAATCTGAAGGTCTTGCATAGGCTGGCACTCTTTCAATTCTACATATCAACCAATTTGACATTCTAAATTTTCATTCTGTCATAAAATGTATAAAAATTGGCAATATCTGTCAAAACAAAGCTGTAATTTCCCGACATACTGAAAGCATCTAAAGCAATGCAAGTAAAACAAAATGAATGCATTAGTTAAATATCAGGTGGATCCCGTCGTTCGAACCAAACTCGATTTTAAACTTGAAGATGTTCCTCGCTTTTGGTTTGGTGGAGATCCATTCCGTACCCGTTTATTTGATGCTTTGAGCCTTACCTTTCCAGATGGGGAACGCTACTTTATTGAAAGTGTTCGTTTATTCCGAAACAAAATCACCGATCCAGATTTACAGCAACGGGTTGCCGACTTTATTCGTCAAGAAGCTCAACACGGTATGGCACATGACAAAATGAACCGGGTGATGAAAGACCAAGGTATGCCTGTAGATCGATTTATTCAACTTCTACAGAAAATCTTTAAATTTGAACTCAGCCGACGCTCTCCACAGTACAACATCGCCATGACAGCTGCAGCTGAACATTTAACCGCGCTTATGGCAGAAACTTTTTACCGTCACAAAGCAACCTTAGCCGAAGCGCATCCTTATGTGCGTGCTTTATTGGCATGGCATTCCATAGAAGAAATGGAACATCGGGATGTGGCTTTTGATGTGATGAAACAAGTAGGTGAAGTCCCTGATAATTTACGCCGCTTCGCTTTGGCGTTTACGACAATCATGATGTTCAACTTCACGCTGTACCGAGCCAATATCATGTTAAAGCATGATGGTTTCAGCCGTATAGAACGAATCAAAATGATGGCTCAAGGCTTACCGTGGTTTTTGGGTAAACAAGGTATTCTTTCTGCAATGAGAACTGAATATTTGGATTGGTTTAAAAAAGATTTCCATCCTAACCAACATCCAGTGATTCGCCAATATCAAGTTTGGGTCGATAGCATGGCTGCCACCAATGACCCAATTCAGGCAGGCGAAGCATTTTGGCAGGCAGGTTTATAGGTTCGATTTAACTCAACCTGCTTATTTACCCAACCGTTTTGGAACTCAATATTGCGAGAAATAAAACAATGAATGCATATGTGAAACATCAAGTTGACCCTGTAGTCCGGACAAATCTAGACTTTAAATTGAATGAAGTTCCTCGCTTCTGGTTTGCTAACGACCCATTTCGAACACGTATGTTCGATGCATTGAGCCTCACTTTTCCAGTGGGAGAACGCTATTTTATCCAAAGTGTGCGAGCCCTTCGCGATAAAATCACCGATCCAGATTTACAACAACGTGTGACAGATTTCATTAAGCAAGAAGCACAACACGGTCTGGCCCATGACAAAATGAATCAGGAAATGCAACGTCAAGGCATGCCTGTGGATCAGTTTGTTAAATTTATGGGTGAGCATTTTGAATACATCCTCAAACACCGCTCTAAGCAATACAATATTGCCATGACCGCTGCAGCTGAACATCTCACCGCACTTATGGCAGAAACTTTTTATAGTCATAAAGAAACTTTAGCCGATGTACATCCCTTTGTACGTGCACTCTTTGCTTGGCACTCAATTGAAGAAATGGAACATCGTGATGTCGCATTTGATGTGATGAAAGATGTTGGGCAGGTTTCTGAGCCTTTACGTAAGTTTGCGCTGGCTTTTGTGACACTACAGATGTTTGGCTTCACCTTTTACCGTGCCAATGTAATGTTAAAACATGATGGTTTTGGTCGCCTGCAACGCGCCAAATTCGCACTTAAAGGTATCCCCTGGTTCTTTGGTAAATCCGGAAAACTAACTGCCATGCGTCAACAATATCTGGATTGGTTTAAAGCTGATTTCCATCCGAGTCAACATCCAGTCATTCAACAATATCAAGTCTGGGTCGATACTCTGGCTGAAACCAATGATCCAATCCAAGCGGGCGAAGCGTTTTGGCAGGCTGCTCGATAAAACATTAAAACCATTCAGCTGAATTCGCCACCTGATCAATTTTTTCAGCAACATAAGATTTTATCCAAACCCATCTTATGTTGCTTTTTTTCCTAAACACTCACTTCAATATTTGACTTTAAACGAAGTCTTACCACTTTGCATAATGCTGTTCAAGCAAACCATACTCTTGATCAAGCTGAATGATTTCACCTGTTTCTGATTCGATATGTCCACTGATTCGTGATTGCCATTGGCTAAACTGGCTCCCCACCAAACGTAGATTTAAGTTTTCAAATCTTCGCCATCCCGTATCTATCTGGAGATTGAGTTTCTGATCCAGAGAACATACTGACCATACATTGCTATCTATTTTTTCAAATAATACATCCGCAACACTGTACAAAGTCCCGTTGACCCAAAGACAATTTTCATTCCCAAAGCTTTCATTGACACCTGATGCAAGGTTTAAACCAATACGTTTGCCTTGCTGATCCCAAAAATTGCAGGATAACCAAAACCATGCCGTTTCAGGTCTTAAAAATCCACAAGTATCATCTAGGGATGCCAGTGATTGATCATTAAAATCGATCACTTGTTTTCGCTTATTGACAAAAAAACCCTCAACCGCCAATGTTGTTTTCTTTTGGGTATAGGTCCATCCATTAATCCCGTTGGGACTGCATAAGCTTAAAGGTTCGGTGCCAGCACAAAATATTCGTGCCTTTAATTGTTCTTCACCATGACGTGTTGCACGGATATAGCGCACCCCGTTGGCATGTTGCATTTCGAATTCAAATGGTGACTTGCTAAAATGGCTTTGACTATATAAAGGCTGTTCATCAAGCGAAGTGCCACGTCCTAAAATGGTATTTGCATTCCACTCTACAACCTCT
The DNA here is from genome assembly GCF_015676285.1 of Acinetobacter sp. Res13-Abat-PEC15-P4-01. NCBI lineage: Bacteria > Pseudomonadati > Pseudomonadota > Gammaproteobacteria > Moraxellales > Moraxellaceae > Acinetobacter > Acinetobacter sp. Res13-Abat-PEC15-P4-01. Next base: position 27,340 of record NZ_JADAIN010000052.1, read on the forward strand.
TGGTTGGTATGATCATATATGTAGATGAAACCGTGTCCAGCCCAACCAATATCCGCAATCGCAATCCCAATAGAATACGGTCCATGCTGAATACCACAAAATTTAAACTTCTTATATTTTAAATGCTTGCGCCATCCTGTTAGTGTCTTTCCATAGGGTGTTTTATATACGTAATCATGAACATTAATTTTGCTGGGCAACTCTTTAAAGCGCCCATAACGTGGTTGACCGTTGCTTTGTATTAAATCCATGTGAATTCCCAATCCTTTTATAAGGGAAATATTAGACTTTAGTCGATATTTTGATTATTGCTATTTTTCCACATATAGCAACCTGATTGATGTCAAATCGTAAAAATTATCACGCGCATTATATTGAAGAAAAGTGTCATAAATGTATAGTATTTAATCAAAAAAGAGAGAATAAAAAATAGGGCAATTGCCCTATTTTTTAATTCGTTCAATCCATCAGATAATTTTCCCTGATGGTATCTGATCTATCAATTTTTGTGGTGCTTTAAAACGCTCACCATATTTTGCTTCCAGTGAGTTTGCGCGAGCCAGTGCTTTTTCCAGACCGTATTGATTGAGGAATTGAATCGCCCCCCCAGTCCACGGTGCAAAACCTATTCCGAAAATTGAACCAATATTGGCATCGACAACAGACTCCAATACATGCTCTTCATAGCAACGCAAAGTATCCAATGCCTGTACAAACAGGAAGCGATCAATCATTTCTTGCTCAGAAATATCCACATCTTTCTTCCAATGGCTTAATCCCTCCCACAAGTGTTTTTTCCCACCCTCAGGATACTCATAAAAACCTGCACCCGCTGCTTTACCCTTACGTTCAAAAGTGTGAATCATCGTTTCAATCACATCATCTGCACCTGAAAGTGGTAAATCCTTGCCTTCTGCTTGCAATGCTTTACGGGTTTCTTTAGCCACATGTTCAGAAAGTGTTAATGCGACTTCATCCTGAATCGCGAGTGGACCCACTGGCATACCAGCCTTCAATGCAGCCATTTCAATACGTGCCGGGTGAACGCCTTCATGCAACAGACGCAGACCCTCTTGTACAAAGGTGCCAAAAACACGACTGGTGAAGAAACCACGACTATCATTGACAACAATAGGCGTTTTACCAATTTGCTGCACATAGTCATAGGCTTTTGCTAAAGTTTCAGCAGAAGTATTCTTGCCTTTAATGATTTCCACCAATTGCATTTTGTCGACGGGACTAAAGAAATGCAGACCAATAAAATGGGTAGCATCCTTAGATGCTTTGGCTAAGCCCGTAATTGGCAAGGTTGAGGTATTTGATGCCATTACACCACCGTCAACCAGGAACTGTTCAGCTTCTTGAGTCACTTTGGCTTTTAATTCTTGGTTCTCAAAAACTGCTTCGATAATCAAATCACAGCCTTTTAAATCTTCAGCAGAAGCTGTTGCAGTAATCAAACTTAAAATTTGATCACGCTTTTCAGCAGTCATACGTCCCTGGGAAACACGCTTGTCCAAAAGTTTTTGACTGTATGCTTTGCCTTTTTCAGCATTTTCAACAGATATGTCTTTCAGAACAACCTGTATTCCCTTGATTGCCGTTGAATAAGCAATCCCTGCACCCATCATGCCCGCACCCAATACCCCCACCTTGGTCGCCTGCCATTTTGCAATCTCTTTAGGGCGACTCGCTCCAGCTTTAATCGCATTTAAGCCATGCCAGAATGTGCCAATCATATTCTTCGCGACTTGCCCTGTTGCAAGGTAAGTGAAATAACGATTTTCAATGCGAAAAGCTGTATCCACATCAACTTGGGCACCTTCAACTGCGGCAGCCATGATTGCTTCTGGTGCCGGATAGCATCCTTTGGTTTTGTCCCTTAACATGGCAGGGGCAATCGCGAGAATTTGAGCAACAGCTGGCGTTTTGGGATCTCCACCAGGAATCTTATAGCCTTTTACATCATAAGGCTGTTGTGATTTCGGATTCGCTTTGATCCAAGCAATGGCTTTGTCGAGCATGTCTTGCTCGTTCTCAGCGAGTTCATTGACCAAGCCTAGCGATTTCGCTTTATCGACACCAAACTGCTTGCCTTCCATGAGAAATGGAAAGGCATTTTGCAATCCGAGCAGACGTACCATCCGCACCACACCACCACCACCTGGCAATAATCCCAGTGTTACTTCAGGCAGACCCAATTTAATCTTGGGATCGTTGAGCGCAATACGATAGTGACAACTTAAAGCAATTTCCCAACCGCCGCCTAAAGCAGTCCCGTTAATCGCAGCAACCACAGGTACCCCCAAAGTATCAATCGCACGTAGATCGTCTTTGAGTTTTGCTGTCATGTTAAAAAATTCAGTTGCATGCTCAGGTGTTGCTTCGATCAATTCATCCAAATCACCGCCTGCGAAGAAAGTCTTTTTTGCAGAACGGTAAATTACACCTTTGAGATCAGTTTCAGATTTAAGCTTTGAAACAACATTTTCTAAAGCCACACGGAAATCAGCGTTCATGGTGTTGGCAGATTGGTTCGGAGAATCCATCGTTAAAATGACAATGCCATCTGCATTTTTTTCATATTGAATTGCACTCATTATTCTTCTCCTTAAACCAACTCAATAATGGTCGCAATACCCATGCCACCACCCACGCACAAGGTCGCTAAACCACGTTTTTTACCTTGACGCTCCAATTCATCCAACAATGTGCCTAAAATCATTGCACCTGTTGCACCCAGGGGATGCCCCATTGCAATCGCTCCACCATTGACGTTCACTTTTTCAGCAGGAACTTTCAATTCGGTCATAAAGCGCATCACAACAGACGCAAAAGCTTCATTGACTTCAAATAGATCAATATCATCAATCGTCAGACCTGCTTTTGCCAATGCCTTACGTGCAGCGGGAGCGGGTCCTGTCAACATAATCGTGGGATCCGTCCCCACCAAAGCCGTCGCCAGTACTTTGGCACGAGGCTTTAAACCTTGTTCTTTTACTGCTCTTTCAGATGCCAGTAGCACCACAGCGGCCCCATCCACGATTCCTGATGAGTTTCCGGCATGATGTACATGGTTAATTTTCTGCGCTTCCGGATACTGCTGTAAAGCAATTGCATCAAAACCCATGCTGCCCATCATTTCAAAACTTGGATTCAGCTTTGCCAAGCCTTCCGCTGTAGTAAGCGGCTTGATAAATTCATCTTTTTCAAGAATGGTCACACCGGCTTTGTCTTTTACAGCCACCACAGATCGATCAAAATAGCCTGCTGTTTGTGCCGCAGCTGCTTTACGTTGTGAATTTGCAGCAAACTCATCCACATCCGAACGGCTATAACCATCTAGTGTTGCAATTAAATCAGCACCAATCCCTTGAGGTACAAAATGTGATTTCAAGTTGGTTTCAGGATCAAGTGCCCAAGGTCCCCCATCTGAACCCATTGGAATGCGGGACATCGACTCTACGCCACCCGCAACCACAATGTCTTCCCAACCCGAACGGACTTTTTGGGCAGCCATATTCACAGCTTCCAGACCAGATGCACAGAAGCGGTTAATTTGTACGCCTGCCACATCATTATCCCAACCTGCTGCAATCGCGGCAGTTTTGGCAATATCTCCACCCTGATCCGCAATTGGCGTCACACAACCCAATACAATGTCATCAACTTTTGAAGTATCCAATTGATGGCGATCTTTCAACTCATTGAGTAATGTTGTCAATAAAGTGATTGGTTTCACTTCATAGAGTGATCCATCTTTTTTTCCTTTTCCGCGTGGTGTGCGAATGGCATCAATGATGTAAGCCTCGCTCATAGCTGTTCCTTCTTATGACTTCTAGATTGTTATGTGCTTCGAGTGTACTTTATAAAGTCGAGAGATCAATGACGAGAACGGAATAGTCGCTTGATATTTTTTGTCAATTGAAAAAAGCTGCAATTTAAAGAGAATTGAATGCCCATATCTCAGCACCGCACACTCTTCATTACATACTGAAATTCATATAAGCATTACCATCATGTGGTTAAACAAAATCAATATTGAGAATATCACTGAATTTTCTTTTGCCTGTCTGGGCTAGATCAGTTTCATTTCTTGGATAGCTGATTGGTTGATCTTCACTTAAGTCTGAATGTAATGTACCAATTTTTAAGTAGTCGATCTCCACAAATTGAGGAAAATCATGTTCTACTGCTTCTAATTGTTGAATATATGCAATAGCTTCAGTTTGTGTGGGCGTTATCGCTTTTAAAGCTCTTGCAATTTGCCCAAAACTCTCAAGATATTGACTGATTTCAAAGACAATTTCCTCATTTTGAAAATCACCATCCATAGCAGTGATACGGAGATCATCATCTAAAGACGACGCGCGATAAGCTTGATTACGCCAGGGATCATGATCTTTACGGTATGTCATATACTGTGTTTTAGCTTTTTCAGCATCTTCCAAAGTGGTAAAAATACCTAAAATAATGTCGATAAAAGTATAAGCTGAAATTGTTCTCATCAACATCCACATACTGTCCTACACCACATCTTGATTGTTAAATACTGAATAAAGAACAACCAGCAAATCAATCCGTTTTCATCCTGCATCCGCTTTAGATGGATAAAACATCCAATCTCATCGCACAGCGACTTTTTCGATTGAAGCCACATTGGACCTCATGTGCAATTTTCTTTTGCAGATAATCCGGTAAATCATCATCATCCAGCTTTTGAAAACCTAGACTCTCATAAAATGGGCGATTCCAAACCACATCATTAAATGTCGTTAACGTCACATTTGAAAAATCATGTTTGTGGGCATAATCGATTACATACTCAAGCAATTGCCGTCCAATTCCTTGTTTTTGCAACGTACCATCCACATCCAATTCAATAATATATAAATCCTGGTTTTGTTTTTCAGCATATAAAAATCCTGTCGCGTTATTTTCAGGATTTATCGAAACAAAGCCGTATGCTTGGGAAATCAATCGCATGTGGTCATCTATAGACAAAAGCGAGCTGTCTGCCAACCAAGCCAGTTCAGGAATATTTAAAAAAGCTTGTGCTGCCGATTTTTCGATTTCAATTAAACGTGCGATATCTGAAGTCTGGACTCTTCTAATTAAACATGTCATTTATTTATCTAGCCATACATTTAGCGTTAAGTTTGATCAAACTCTACCCTTCAAAAGTTTGAAATTGAGATACCTCTCCACTTTAAATAATATCATGCAATCAATGATGTAACCGACAAGTCTAAATGATAAAACTGATTAAATTCGGTAGCTTGATAATTTGAGAAAGCATCGCCTTTGATGAACCCAAACTTTTTATACAAATGAATTGCTGGTTCAAAAGAAGGATGTGTCCCTGTTTCAAGACTCAATTTTTGATATTTTCTCAACTGTGCAATATGCAAAAGATGTTTTAAAACTGTAGTCGCTGCGCCTTTAGCTAAATGTTGAGGATGAGTCCGCATTGATTTTACTTCAGCATGAATCGGTGACAGTTCTTGAAGGGCGCCGCATGCCAAAAGCTCATCTTGATCCCACAGGGTATAAAAACTGATCTGTGGCTGTTGTAAGGCGAAAAGGTCTAAAGCAAAGCTATTTTCAATCGGTGAATTTTCATGCATGTCCGCCAAATGAATGCGAAGCAAATTTTGTACTTGTATGTCATCAAACTGCCCGAGCTTAATCATCTTTTAATGCCTTATTGTTTAAACCTTTTCCATCATATATTAGAAAAAACATCGACAAAATAATTGGACATAAAAAAAGCCCAAGTTAAACTTGGGCGGAGGATAATCAAAAAATAGTTTTTGATTTCATCATGCATGCATCAGTGATAACCATGTAATTGGCGATATAGTCCTGGTGTAACCCCTGTCCATTTTTTAAATGCTCGATGGAAAGTACTGGTTTCACTGAAACCAACTTGCTGCGCTACATCTTCAAGGGTTAAATCTGGATTTAACAACAAATGAATTGCGGCATCACGACGTAATGCATCTTTAACACCCTGATAGCTCTTACCTTCAGCAGCTAAACGACGTCGCAAAGTTTGCGGAGAGAGATACAGCATGGATGCAACATCATTCAAGGTCGGCATTTCCTCGCCGATTTGACTCTTCAGCACTTCGCGGATACGTGATGTCAATGAATTGGTATTTTTAAATTTCACCAACAGTTGTGCTGGGGCAGCTTTTAAGAATTCTTCTAAACTTGCCTCGTCTTGACGAATTGGTAGGTCTAAATAATCAGCAGCAAAGGTAATTTCTGTACGAGGCATGTCGAACTGCATTACAGGTGCAAAGAACAATGCATCATATTCATCTGCATGATTGGGACGTGGGTAGCCAAAATGTACACGCTCTAAAGGAATACGACGTTCAATTAACCAAGATGCCAGACCATGCCAAATCATCAGCATACTTTCAGTAATGAAGTGGTCAGGATCCATGGTTTTTGGAATCAGAGGCACCAAACGAGCTTCATGTTTATCTCGTTCAACTGCAACGGACCATTCATCACCAAATAATTTATAGAATTGTGATGAAAGCTCTAAAGCGTCACCCAGTGTTTTTGCATGGATGATCAATTGGCACATGATGGCAAAAGAACCCAGACGACGTGGTTGAATATCGAATCCAACATGTTCATCTTGGGTCACCATCCACAACATTTTCACAAAGCGAGTATATTGCTCTGGTGAAATACGTGCTTTTGGCTGACGCAGTAATTCTGCTTCTATGCCGACATGTGAAAGTAAAGTATCAACGTCCATTCCTAAACGTTTTACACCGGTTAAGGCTGCATTCACAAAATGGATACTGATCGTATCACGACTCATGGTAAATCCTTCACTCTCTTTGATGTTCACTAACAATTGACCTAAATGACGCTAAAAAATGTTTTATTGGCGATTTACAACAATGCAGATCACCTTTTTACATCATAAATTGCCGAAATGATCAAGGTAAATGGCTGAACATGACATTGTTTTGTTAATTTTATATTTCTATTATGGACGTAAAATCAACACTATATTGGTAAAAACAATTATGACAAGCGCTTTAAAGGGATTGAAAGTACTCGATTTTTCGACTTTATTACCTGGCCCATTCGCAACTTTATATCTTGCTGACTTAGGTGCAGAAGTGATCCATATCGAGTCACCTACTCGCCCGGATCTGGTGCGTTTGTTTCCTCCCTATGCAAATGGACAAGCGACATCACATAGTTATCTGAACCGTAACAAACAATCTGTCACACTGGATTTAAAAGATCCGGCCAGTATAGCGCAGGTCAAGGAAAAAATTTCCGAATTCGATATTGTGGTCGAGCAATTCCGTCCTGGGGTCATGCAACGCTTGGGTCTAGACTATCAAACCTTGTCTGAAATTAATCCTCGGCTGATTTACTGCTCGATTACGGGTTATGGTCAATCAGGCTCATATAAAGATAAGGCGGGACATGATATTAACTATATCGCTTTGTCCGGAATCGCGGGACATTGTGGTCGTCAAGACAGTGGACCACCACCGATGGGAATTCAGATCGCTGATGTTGCTGGAGGTTCATTACATGCGGTGATTGGAATTCTAGCAGCTGTGGTCGAACGCCAAAATAGCGGGCTTGGACAGTACATTGATATTTCTATGACAGATTGTGTGGTTGGGCTCAACAATATGGCTGCAGCAGCCAATTTGGCAGCTGGTCAGCATCAGCACCGCGAGTTCGAACAACTGAATGGCGGCACGTTCTATGATTATTATGCAACTGCAGATGATCGTTATTTATCGATAGGTAGCCTAGAACCACAATTCATGACAGGTTTAGCAACAGCACTCGAACTGCCAATTCTCTTGGAAAAAGGAACTTCTTTTGATCCTGAAGACCGTCAAATGGTTAAACATGCGATTCGAGAAAAAATTAAAACTCAGACACTTGCAGCATGGAATGATGTATTTAGTCAACTGGATGTTTGTGTGGAACCGGTTTTAAGTTTGGATGAAGCTTTAAACTCCAAAATTTCCAAAGAACGCGGTTGGATCGTTCATGTTCCATTAAAAGCCAATGCAGATCAAACTGAACCTCAATTGGCTTGTCCAATCAAGTTTTCAAGATCACAGATGCGTTATCAATATATCGGTCAGCAACTTGGTGAAGGAGACTGGTAACAACACATCAGTTACATCATCTTTCAAGTTAAATAAAATTACAAATTGGTCATTTTCTTTACAATTTGTATGAATTGTAAGCAGATCATCCTGTGTAATCTTGATACTAATCAATTACACAGGTGTTCTGATGATGCTTCATTATTCCTGCTTCTTACTGACTCAAAAATACGCGCCTCCTACTTTCCATACTGATTTCAATCAACACATACATAAATTTAGTCAAACAAAAACAATAGAATAAATTAACCTAAAAGATACCCTTACTTTAATTATGTATTTTCAGAAATTATCACCATACGATAAACTGTTTACACAAATTACAATTAAAAGTCAAAATCAATAGATTTTTATACAAATATGAGAGTATCATAAATAATTAGTTACAAAGTGTTATCAAGGTCACCAAATATGAATAAATCTAAAGGTTACTTTTATGGGGCGATCAGCCTATTGTCTTTATGCTGTTCTTTTCAAAGTACGCAGGCAGCTGATGCATTTGATCCACAAAGTCCGTGGATGCTAGGCGACTGGAACGGCAAGCGAACCGAGTTGCAACAAAAAGGTTATGACTTCAGTTTTGGTTATACTGGTGAGCTAGCCACATTACTGGATTCAAAAAATCACTCCAGTCATGGTACAGAGTATGCAGATCAGTTTGCAATCGGTACGCATATCGACTTAGAGAAAGTACTGGGTTGGAAAGATACAGAAGCGCAAATCACCATTACTGAACGTAATGGGCGCTCACTTTCACAAACCTCAGATGCACTTGCCGGACAACTCAGTTCCACTCAAGAAGTTTGGGGACGAGGTCAAACTTGGCGCCTCACTGATTTCTGGATCAAGAAAAAATTCCTTGATCAAAATCTAGATATTAAAGTGGGTCGGTTTGGCGAAGGCGAGGATTTTAACAGCTTTGACTGTGATTTTCAAAATCTTGCGCTTTGCGGCTCTCAAGTAGGGAACTGGGTGGGTGATCAATGGTACAACTGGCCGGTGAGTCAATGGGCGATTCGGGCAAAATACAATCTCAACCCAGAACTTTATGCGCAGATTGGTGCTTATGAATACAACCCTGAAAACTTGAAACGGGGCAAAGGTTTCAACCTCAGTACAGATGGTTCTCACGGTGCAATTATTCCAGCGGAAGTGGTTTGGCAACCTAAACTCAGCGCAGCCCATTTACCTGGCGAGTATCGTTTAGGCTACTACTACAGTACAGTAGATGCCCAAACCATCAAAAACCCAAACCAAACAGACCATAAACAAGGGGGATGGGTTGTTGCAAAACAACAACTCACCACCCATCAAGGTGATGTAAATCGCGGTTTAACAGGTTTTGTCAATGTCACTTTTCATGACTCAAAGACCAATACTGTAGACAATATGCAAAATATTGGGCTGGTCTATAAAGGTCCATTTGATGCCCGCCCTCAAGATGACATCGCCATTGGTTTTTCACGCATCAGTATCAATTCTGATGTAAATGATGTTCAGATTCGTCAGCAAAACGAAGAATACAACACCGAACTTTATTATGGTGTCCATGCCACAAACTGGCTCACAGTTCGTCCAAATGTACAATATATCCGCCATGTCGGCGCATATAAAAATGGTGAAAATGCGTGGGTTGGGGGCATTAAACTGCAAACTGCATTTTAGTTTGAAGACGATAAATATTTTGATGCCGGCTCATATATTCTCCCGAGGCATGAAAATATTTAAAGTCTGATTTTTTTAAGTTCTCTGCTTCATCAAACCTTATGGGAATGATCAAGCGTTCAAAATTAATTAAATAGATAGGTGGTCAACATGCAAACTCCATCTTCAGGATTTAGAACATTTACCATTGCGATTGCAATTGTTTTTGGTCTGGTCCTCCTTATTGGTGGCGTATGGCTTGCAGCACTTGGTGGGTCCTGGTACTACATCATTGCAGGTCTACTGTTCATTGCAACAGCAATTTTATTACGTAAATTGAGCAGTTCTGCTTTATATGTCTACGCTGTGCTAGTACTCGGTACTGTAGTCTGGGGGCTTTGGGAAGTTGGTTCTGACTTTTTCGCGCTTGCACCACGTCTAGACATTTTAGGCGTGTTCGGTTTATGGTTGCTTATTCCAGCAGTTACCCGTGGTTTCGATGCCAAAGGCGCTAAAATTGCGCTTTCTGGAACATTGGCAATCACCATTGCCGTGATGGCATATTCGATCTTTAATGACCCTCAAGAAATTCGAGGAACGTTATCAGCGAAACAACCAACACCGGCTCCAATTGACGGAATCGCCGATGCGGATTGGCCTGCATATGGGCGTACCCAATCAGGTTTACGTTATTCACCATTGAACCAGATCAACTCTGACAATGTAAAAAATCTGCAAGTCGCATGGACTTATCATACAGGCGAGTCTAAAACAGAGAATGACTCAGGTGAAACCACCAACCAGGTTACTCCGATTAAAATCGGCAATAATATGTACCTGTGTACAACACACCAAAGATTGGTTTCTCTTGACCCGTCTACAGGCAAGGAAAAGTGGGTATTTGATCCAAAACTTAAGTCTGACAATACCTTCCAACACTTAACCTGTCGTGGTGTTTCTTACTACGATGCAAATAATACTGTAGGTTTTGCAACAAGCCTACAGGCAAAAAAATCGTCGTCTACAGAATGTCCACGTAAAGTTATTTTACCTGTGAATGACGGTCGTATCGTTGCTGTAAATGCGGATACTGGTAAAGCATGTTCTGACTTTGGGCACAACGGTGAAGTCGATTTGCAAAAAGATATGCCGTTTCCTTACCCAGGTGGCTATATTCCAACTTCTCCGCCAGTCGTTACAGGTACAACCATTATCATTGGTGGTTCAACAACCGATAACTACTCTACACAGGAACCGTCTGGTGTAATTCGTGGTTATGACGTCAATACTGGTGCCTTGCTCTGGGTATTCGACACAGGTGCTGAAGATCCAAACCAAATTCCGGGTCCTGGTCAAAAATATGTCAACAACTCACCGAATGCATGGGCACCACTTGCCTATGATGCAAAACTTGATCTTGTTTATGTACCGACTGGTGTAGGTACACCTGATATCTGGGGCGGTAACCGTACTAAACTCCATGAACGTTATGCCAATTCAATGTTAGCGTTGAATGCAACGACAGGTAAATTGGTCTGGAACTTCCAAACCACTCACCATGATTTATGGGATATGGATGTACCGTCTCAACCTACCCTGGCTGATATTAAAGATAAAACTGGACAGACTGTTCCTGCGATCTATGTATTGACCAAAACAGGTAATGCCTTTGTTTTAGACCGTCGTAATGGTCAAGCCATCGTTCCGATCAATGAACGTCCAGTGCCGCAAACTGTAAAACGTGGTCCACAAACCAAAGGCGAGTTCTATTCCCCAACTCAACCATTCTCAGACTTCAACTTAGCACCTAAAGATAAATTGACAGATAAACAAATGTGGGGCGCAACCATGTTTGACCAATTAATCTGTCGTGTCTCATTTCATCGTTTAAATTATGATGGTATTTATACTCCACCTTCAGAAAATGGTACTTTAGTTTTCCCTGGTAATTTGGGTGTATTTGAATGGGGCGGTTTATCACTTAATCCAGATCGTCAAATTGCTGTGATGAATCCAATTGGCTTGCCATTTGTCAGCAAGTTGATCCCAGCTGACCCTAACCGTAAGCAAACGGCGAAAGGTGCAGGTACAGAAGCGGGGGTTCAACCGATGTATGGTGTTCCTTATGGTGTTGAAATCAGTGCTTTCCTTTCACCATTCGGCTTACCATGTAAGCAACCTGCGTGGGGTTATGTTGCTGGTGTAGATTTAAAAACACATGATGTTGCATGGAAGCGTCGTATCGGTACCATCCGTGACAGTATGCCTGGAATTCCATTGCCACCGTTCAAAATGGGTGTACCAATGTTAGGTGGCTCTATTTCAACAGCGGGTAATGTCATGTTCATTGGTGCAACCCAAGATGACTATATTCGTGCAATTAATGTCACCAATGGTGATGAATTATGGAAAGGTCGTTTACCTGCCGGTGGACAGGCGACTCCTATGACCTATGAAAGCAACGGCAAACAATATGTTGTAATCATGGCCGGCGGGCATGGTTCATTTGGGACTAAAATGGGTGACTCTATTGTCGCTTATGCCCTTCCAGACAAATAATGTAATAAACTAAGCAATAAAAAACAGGTCTTCGAGACCTGTTTTTTATTGCTTCAGAAAAAGTGGCATTACCTTAAAATGAGCGACTGATGACCTGACCATTAAAGTTAAAGCAATCTTCTACCCGAATTTTTTGTACGGGAGAAAGCTGATCAAAATCAAACCATTGATATTCAGAATGTTCTTCACTTAAATTGATCTGTTGATCACCAGGCAACGTACATTTAAAAATAAAGGCATGCGAGTTGACTGCAGGGTGATAATAAATACCTGATAGATATTCAATCTTCACATCGCATCCCAGTTCTTCATGACATTCACGAAGTAGCGTTTGATGTACAGTTTCACCTTGATCCAATCCTCCACCAGGTAAGCCCCAAGCACAATCTGCATAGGTTGCCTTCAATAAGAGGACTTGCTGCTGCTCGTTAACAATAACAGCATGTGAACTCATTCGATAAAAATCATGAAATCCCATTTAAGCCCATCCTGATCCAAGCCACTGCTTATCTTGCTAAATAACATTTTGAAAAAATAAGACGTAATGCATAAATGATGGCAATCACAAATACCGCATATCCTGTTTGATGCAATATCATAGGAATACACAGCACAATCACCGCAGTAATTGGATAAAACCATTTCTTTATACCCGATAAATGATGAATATCCTGTAATAACCACAGGCTAGCACTATATACAATTAGAGAGATCGCAATAAAATACGTCACGATTTCCGTTGAAATCTCAGCTTTATGCGTTACAACATCAACAGCAGCAGCCAAACCTGCACCCAATGCGGCAATACTCACGAAAATAAAAAAATGACCATAACCCCATGAGAATGCACGTTTGCGACTATTCAATCTTTCGGCAACATCGTGATCAAAATACGCCCACCACATCGTAAACATGATCAGTAAGCCACCAACTGTTAAAAACATCAATTCTTGGCTTAACAGCTGATTATTTAAAGCATCAGAAATTGCTGCAAAGCACCCGATGATAGATTCACCTAGCACAATGATCGTGAGCAATGCATATCGCTCTGAAATATGATGTGGATGCCACGGCGTCATATTGTGTGCTTCGGCAAAAATTGGTACACCGAGTTCTGCAATCACCAAAAGTACAAATAAATATAAGGTAAAATTAATCGGGGAAAAATGAAAAAGTAACCATCCAATTTGTACAATAATGATGCCAAAAGCATATCTTAAGGCTGTTTGCTTACGTTCAGGATCATTTTTCGCAACTCGAAACCATTGCGTCACCAGCCCAAGACGCATAATGACATAGCCAATGATAATCACATCAAAATCTTGCTGCTGAAAAGCACTCGGAATTCCAGCCGCCATAACCAAAGAACCGATGATTTGTACAAAAGTCATGATGCGATAAAACACATCATCATTATCATAAGCCGAGGCAAACCAGCTAAAATTCATCCACGCCCACCACAGCGCGAAAAACACCATAAAATAAAGCAATAAACCATGTGAAAGATGGTTTTCGATCATACTGTGATGTAATTGCTGTCCTGCTGTTGCGATCGCCACCACAAAAATCAAATCAAACAATAATTCTAAAGATGTTGCCACTCGATGTGGCTCATGGGGGTTACGGGGAGTTAAGGGTTTTAACCAACCATATTTTTCAAACAATGAATTTGGCATTATTTTTCACATTTTGAGATTATTTTCATGATTTTTTCAAAACTCGATCTATGATTCAAGTGGCAACGCCACAAGCACTGAAAAATCTTTTTTGTCGCTTCAAATGTTTTAATTTCAACTGAAAATAAACGCCCGAAAAAGGGCGTGTTTTTTACCACAATTTATTTATACCACTAATCTCAATTTTGCCTTGTCTTTTAACATAATGGCTTTGCCAGTCATCATATCAATTGGCATTGAGATATGTTGATGTACCACCAACCATTGCCCCTCTTTCTTCTGGAGACACAATGTGGTGCGACACCAAGGCATTTGTAATTTATCTTTCAGTGCCGTATTTTCCACTTTAGAATGACAATGCAGGATGGCCAAATCATTAGATGCATATATTTTCATATTACGTCGAACAATTTTAATATTCTCGCTAAAATAATGGCTGAACTTTTCCCATTCCTGTTTATAGGCGTGAATGCCATCCATTTGAGTACTGACGTCAAACATACTGACATCTTGTGCGCATTGATCTAAGAGGTGTTCAAGACTGTTACCAACAACAGCAGCATCCCAGATTTTAATTTGGGAAATAACCTCAGCAGCAATTTGTGAATTACCAGCGATTTCTATTTTCATCGAGAAACCTCACTTATTTGTGACCAATTTAACACTTAATAAATATTATGTGAATTATATTAATGTTTATTTAAGTGACTGCTCAATCTAAATCGAATCTATCCCTTGTGATTATTCCAATATGATTATTTTATGGAACATCTCCTATAATCTAGATACATTCACCCAATTCCATGGATATAATCCTTCATTACATTAGCAATATTTAAAAATACTCATTTAATCCACATATTTTCCGACAGGCATTTGATTAAATATTCAAACATACCTATCGCAAATTATTTACCAAAACTCAATAATACCAAACTGATACAACGAACTTAATTTGATAATAAATTGACCATAACATATTTAAATTTTAAAAATGCTTAAAAATAGTCATATAAATTTATGATAAAAACTCAATTAAGATTTACAGGTGATTACAAAGCCAACAAATATAATACTCTTGATATTTTTATATTCTATCTTTTTAAAATATGTCCAGCGATTTATGTCAAAATTGTAATCTTAAACTTAACAATTTAATTAAAATTTATTTAAATAATTTCATTAAATTGATCAATTCTGATAAATAATGGTATTTTTTCTCAACTTAATATTGCCATAAAAAAAGCATGTGAATAACATGCTTTTTTAGAAAAATTTAACAGTTGTTTATGCTTGCTCAGTTAGATCTTTAACTTTCTCAGAAGGACCATTTTTCTTTACAGACTCAATCCCATTATCGCGAGCTGCATCACCCGAATAAAATTGGCTCGTACCAATAATCTGATGATTTGCGGCTTTTAAATTGAAGTAGGGCTTCCCATTTTTGGCTTCGAGACGATCATAACGGGCATCATCAGGGCTATTTTTTTGTACAGACGCAATACCGTTCTGGGCTGAAGCTTTTGCCTTATACAATTCACTGGTAAGGATAATTTCTCCATTTCCTGCTTTCAATACAAAGCGATATTGACCATCTTTTGCTTGACTAATTTCATACCATCCTGACATGGCTCACCTCTTGATTATTTTCAGTTTATTTTATTACACAGCGTTTATTGAGTATAAATTACGCCACTGATATGAAATATAAATGACTTTTGATTTTTTAAAAAGACTAATTTGTTATCACTTTATGCTTTGTGTAAGGTCTGTGAGCGGCGATCTAATCCGAATAAAAATATTTTTAATTATCAATCACAAATAGGTATGCAAACCAAGTTTATCGCTCAAACTCGTTGCTGGGTCCCTTATTTATCATATGGGTCTGTATGGGCGTAGCTTTTATATTTTATCTTGAGTAGCCGTTCAATTTCAGAGTCATTGCCACGCAAAAACTTTTCCAAACAATCACGGAATACCTCAAAAGGCAGATTATCATTGTCAAAGCTTGGCATGCTTTCAGATTTAAATAAACCAAAAAAATGTGACTTTTGCTGTTTTTGATACAGTTCTGCATGAACATTAAAATTATATCGATTATGGCTGTAGGCAATAAAAAGACCACCAAACTTACGCCCACTGCGTATGTGCTCAACTTGAAAAAAAGGAAAGTCACCTTGGTGTTGCGCTAACATCGCCCAAACAGCTTGTTGCAACCAGCCAATTTGATCAAAGCTATTTAAAATTTGAGTGGACGCATTACTTTCAAAATCCAAGGAAGAGAGGTCAGACTCATTCAATAATTCGATTTGAATTTTAAAACTCATCAGTAGCATCCTCTCTGTTGCAGTTTTTCCAAGTAAAAACACCTACACAGGTAAAACATATGTATTGCGATACATCCATCAAGCATTTTATACCGTGCTTGATGATGAGATTACTGGAATATCGATCCAGATACTGTTCGGAAAATGTTTCCTCAAATAGGCTTTCAAGTATTCAGCGGTATCTTTTGAAATCAGTTCATCCTGCGATTCATCGTTTAAGTTATAGGCAAGCGCATACAACTCTAAATCACGACTTTTCAACGCTTCTAAACTTAAAATCGTATGATTGATACTTCCCAAACGTCCAGAACTGACCAAAATAACAGGCAATTTTTTGTTGGCGACATAATCAATCGTCAACAGTTCTGTCGTCAGTGGTACCATCAAGCCGCCTGCACCCTCCAACAATACAGCTTCATAGTTTTGTGCAAGTTGTTGTGTGGCAGATTCGATTTTTTGGAAATCGATTTCACGTCCATCTATTTGAGTTGCCAAATGTGGTGATGCAGGATAAGTAAAAATTTCAGGCATGGTCAGTTTACTTCCATCTTCAGGAAACCAGCCCATGCCCATAATTTCACGATGTTGTTGAATATCTTCTGAAATATCGCTGTTACCAGTTTGAATCAACTTTTGGGTAATGGTTTTGCGCCCTTGGGCATTCCACAGTTTTGCCAAATATCCTGTCGTGTAAGTCTTGCCAATCCCCGTATCTATTCCACTAATAAAGTAAACTGATCCTGTCATGGCATTCTCCGAGCGATACAATAAATAGGATGATAAGTCAGGCGATACTGAAGTATTCCTGTCTCATCAACATATGAAAACTGTTGGTAATTCTGATAAAAATCAATAAGACTTTGCTTTGTCCAACGGAAATATGCAGCCGTTGCCGTTACACCCGTAGCTTTTAAATGTTGTAACACTTGTTTGGGATGGGTAAAAGTCATCTGTTCAATCTGCTCAGATAAATGCAGAATTTCAAAACCATTCTTCTGCAACTTAGCCTGTAAGTCATCGATAGATAAATAGTTCAATCCCTGTCCTGTTAAGCTTTTAATTTCTCGTAAATTATGTGGACCAAAACTCGAAAAACACAATTCAGCTTGCGGGGTTAAATGACGGAAAGCCTGATCCAAAATCGCATCCAGATCATTTACCCACTGTAGTACAGAGCTTGAAGCAATCATGTTGAGATTGTTGGGAAACTCAAGTTGTTCAATATCACCGATTAGCCAGTTTATCTGAGGTTTGTTGACCGCATTTGTTAGGCTAAAATGCTGCTGCACATCCATATAGAGATCATTCAGAATCAAATCCTTGATGTGCAGTTTTTGCATTAAAAGTTGGGTTAAATTTCCCGAACCACAACCAATTTCAAATACTTTGTCATGCTGATCAACAGTATATTGAGCGATTAAATCAGACAAGTGCCGGGCAATTTTTCTTTGCACAATTGCTTGTTCTGGATAACTCTGTCCTGCCTGCGCAAATCGCAAAGCAATCTGCGACTTATCAAGTTTTAAAGATTTCACATTCAGCTCACAATACTTTCTGCTTACAATAAGAGAATCAGCTGATCTAGATCAGCTTGAGATATTTGCGCAGTTAGAGAAATGCGTAATCGTGAACTCTGTTGCGGAACAGTCGGCGGACGCACAGGCATAATATAAAACCCTGCCTCTTGTAAAGTTTTTGCCTTCGTTACCGTTTGGCTTGAGTCACCGATAATCACTGGAACAATATGTGATGTGGAAGGGCAATCAAAGCCTTTACTTTGCACAGCCTGCTGTAAATACGCACTGGTATTGTGTAAATGTTGGCGCAATTGATTGAAGCCTAGAACTTTCTGAAAGATAAAATTCGTCCAAGCCATACAAATCGGAGGCTGAGCCGTACTAAAAATCAAAGGACGCATTGAATTAATCAGAAACGCTCGAATCACGGGGTGGCAAACTAAATAGCCACCAACAGATGCGATTGCCTTACCGAAGGTTCCGACCAGAAAATCAATATCTTCGATCACCTGATATTGCTCTGCACACCCCAATCCTTGCTCACCTCGAACACCGATTGCATGGGCCTCGTCTACATATAACATGACTTTGTAAAATTGCTTTTTAATTCCAACCAATTTAGTTAAGTCTGTTTCATCACCATCCATACTAAAAATGGATTCAGTGACCACAATAATCCGTTCAAAAGCATCATCGTCATGGTATTTATGCAACAACTGAGCCAAATGCTCGAGATCGTTATGTCGATAACGTACATATTTTGCAGATGACAGACGAATGCCGTCTATCATACTGGCATGAATTAATTTATCGGCAAGAATCAGTGTTTTGCTGTCAGCAAGTGCAGGCAAAATACCGATATTCATATGATAGCCACTGTTAAACAGCA
Source organism: Acinetobacter sp. Res13-Abat-PEC15-P4-01 (assembly GCF_015676285.1). NCBI lineage: Bacteria > Pseudomonadati > Pseudomonadota > Gammaproteobacteria > Moraxellales > Moraxellaceae > Acinetobacter > Acinetobacter sp. Res13-Abat-PEC15-P4-01. The sequence goes on from NZ_JADAIN010000052.1 coordinate 46,126, forward strand.
ACGCTGCACGACCTTGAAAAGCCTCAGTTAAACTATTTTCAAGCAATTCATATTCTGGAAAATTCCCCGTTAACAAGCGTGAAGACGAAGAACTCATTCGGCGTTGTGCATTTGGGGTTTCATCAAAAAACTGCATCCTAAGCTCAAGGTCTGAAGCCAAGCCCAAATAATCATTTGAAGCTAAATTCAACATCTGCTGATCATGAATATAAATATCACGGCCTTGCTGAATGTTTGAACTGAATTGCCGCAAGTTTCCCTGCTGCTTCAAATCATCTAATTGTTGGGCATAAAATTCAAGTAATGTATTGCTCAGACTCATTTAGGTTGCTCCATACCACTGACAACTTCGACCAATTGTGTCAGTAAAATATTGAGTTCACTGTCCAGGATCACATAAGGCGGCATTAGATAAACCAACTTACCAAAGGGGCGAATCCAAATGCCGCGCCGAACAAATTCTTGTTGCAATGCCTTCATATCCACATTCACCGTAAGTTCAACCACACCAATGGCCCCCAATATACGTACATCAGCAACATGTTTGAGGGATTGTAAAGGTTTTAGATAGCGTTGGAGCTGGGCTTCGATACGTTGAATATTGTTTTGCCAATCTTGACTGATTAACAGTTGCGTACTTTTGACCGCCACCGCACAGGCTAAAGGATTCGCCATAAAGGTAGGACCATGCATAAATACACCTGCCTCCCCTTGACTAATCATTTCAGCGACATGCTTTGACGTGATCGTCGCAGAAAGGGTCATGTAGCCACCCGTCAAGCCTTTCCCTATACACATAATATCAGGCTCGACCTGTGCATGTTCCCATGCAAATAGTTTTCCTGTGCGTCCAAAGCCTGTTGCAATTTCATCAAAAATTAATAAAACATCATATTGCTTACAGAGCAATTTGGCTTGCCGTAAATATTCAGGATGATAAAAACGCATCCCACCCGCGCCCTGTACAATCGGCTCAAGAATCAAACCTGCGATACTGGCATGATGTAATGCCAAAGTTTCCTCAAGCACCGCTATATCTTGTTGATTCCATTCTTCATAAAAACCGATTTGGGGAGCAGGAACAAAAAAACGGTTGGGTAAACTTGATCCAAAAATTTGATGCATACCGGTTACTGGATCGCAGACAGACATCGCATTCCATGTATCGCCATGATAACCGGAGCGGGGCGTGACAAAATTGGTTTTTAGACAGTTGCCTTGAGAAGACCAATATTGCACAGCCATTTTGAGTGCGACTTCAACGGCAACAGAACCAGAATCTGCAAAGAAAATTTTATCGAGACTGGGTGGGGTAATTTCCAGCAGCAACTTTCCCAGCTGTATTGCCGGATCATGCGTAAATCCACCAAACATGATATGAGACATATTCTGGAGTTGATCGATAACAGCTTGATTCAATTCAGGATGGTTATAGCCATGAATTGCACACCACCATGAGGACATGCCATCAATCAGCTGACGTCCATCCTCCAGCTCAATTGTGGCACCAAAAGCCTTTTTGACTTTAAAACTGGGTAAGGGCTGTGTCATGGACGTATAAGGATGCCAAAGATGTTCACGATCAAAACTCAGATCATCCTTTACCAATTCAGCCATGTGCGTGTTGAAATCGGTCATCCATTTACTCCAGTATCCATAGGTAAAGCAGTTACAGCAAAAACAGTGTAGCGATGTTAAACCTACAGGGAATAAAAATAAATTGCGAGATTTGCCACTCGTCCCATGATTTATTCTATTTTTTGTAAATATTGGCAGATTTTGTCAGTTACCAATTCAAAATGAAAAACTGGAAGTCCGTGGGAGCCTTTTAATAGTTCAGCATTCAAAAACTTTGCATTGAATTTTTGAAAATTTTCGAAAACTTTGTGACTAACTAAAAAATCTTGTTGCGCAAACAAATGAAATTGCCTTCCAGTATAATTTTTTAAGATCTCAACATTGTTTAATAACTCTAGACACAATAAACCCTGTTTTAATAATTCTATATTCTGTGGTTGAATCAAACTTTGCAATTTTACAAAATCTGCTTTGCTGGTTTCACTCCCCTGACACACCATAAAACCAAACTTCTTCAGCGTTGCAATTGCATCGTGTGCAAAGGATTGTTTGAAGTTTTGAAATGTGGTTTGACTCATTGCCGTTTGCCATTCGGTATTTGCGACAAAACATGGATTAGAAGCCAATGTGATCAATATTTTCTGTTGCTGATATTGTCGTTCAATTTGATCGACCAACAAGGTTGCCAATTGCCCACCTAAAGACCACCCGCAAATCACATCAAAGGATTGGGCTTTTTCAACATTGTGTTGTAAGACTTGTTGATCTAAAGCATTAAAAATATTAATCAGCTCAACTGTATGACCTTGTTGTTCTAAGCGTTGTTGTAATGTCATGAGCAGCTTTGTTCCACCGCCCCAGCCAGTAATCAGCAAAATACGTTGATTCAATTCAAATCACTATTAAAAATCATCAGAAGCGTTGATTAGAGCATGCTTAAAATAATAGAACAACAGACCTGATTATGCTTTCAAAAACAGTATTTTAAAATCAATATCTTAGAGTCACTATTTTTAATGACTGTTGTTTAATTTCAGTGTCAGCCAATACACTTGCTGGAATCACGTTCGCCCATGTACTTTTAAATTATTGATGGATTTACTCTAGTGCAAATTGACTGTTTCTCAAAGTTTCATACGCTTGGCAAATATTTTCAGCACAGGTATCAGCAGTTCCACATGAAACCATGATTCTGCATGCGCATCTTCAGGGAGAAGCATCTGTATTGTATCTGTTGCTCTGCTATTTCATTTTTTCTGCGACCTCCACATCCGCTTGCTTATCCTTTTTCAATTGGATGAATACTGCACCGACATCCCTATTGTTCTGAGGATGATATACAACATTAAAATTCATAGATATGTTTCAAATAAAAGCCAACATTTCTCCACGCGCGCCACAGCTAAACTTTGTTAGTATGGACTCAGGCTCAATGCAGCAAAGGATATACAATGAAACCACTTAAAATATTAGGTATAGGGTTACTCTCCGTTTCCACACTGTTCATGTTGAATCGCATCGGCCATGCTGAAAATTCAATTTTTTCTTCTTATGAATCAGAGCGGCAATGGGTTGGGAAACCTGCACCCAGTTTTAAATTACAAGATCAAAACTCAAAATGGCACGAACTCAGTCAATACAAAGGCAAATGGGTTGTTCTGTATTTTTATCCAAAGGATGATTCACCGGGCTGTACGCAAGAAGCCAATCAATTCAAATCACTGTATCCACAATTCATTAAGAACAATGCTGTGGTGCTGGGTGTGAGCTTGGATGATGTAAAATCTCATCAGAAGTTTTCAGAAAAATTGGGGCTCAATTTCCCGATTCTTGCAGATACCAATCACCAATTGGCAAACCAGTTTGGGATTGTACGTAATCTGGGAATTACCAAAATTGCAAAACGAGAAACCTTTTTAATCGATCCTCAAGGCTCGATTGTATATCATTACAGCAGCGTAAATACTCAAACGCATGCAAATCAGGTCCTTGCAGATATTCAAAAATTTTCAAAAAAATAATCTTATGAAGCGACAGCATCGTTTGAATGGTCTTTGGACAGCGTATAAAGCTCGAACAAATGATTGAGCCTGTCGAGTCCCAAAATAGATTAACAGCGATAAAAAAGCCTATAGATAATAAAATCTAAAGGCTTTTATCTATCTTATACAGCCTATATTACATTTGAGACTGAATATAATTTTGTAAACCAATCAATTCAATCAAACGCAATTGTTTTTCCAACCAATAGGTATGGTCTTCTTCTGTGTCATTCATTTGCTGACGAAGCATATCACGGGTAACGTAGTCACCTTTTTCTTCACACAGTTTTACGCCCTGTGCAAGTTTTTCACGCACATGATATTCCAACGCCAAATCAGCTTTTAGGCAGCTGACAACATCCTCGCCAGTGACAATATCATCTCGATTCATATTCGGTGTACCTTCAAGGAAAAGTACACGACGGATTAAAGCATCAGCATGAGAAGCTTCTTCTTGCATTTCATGATCGATACGTTCATAAATTTTGCTTAAGCCCCAGTCCTCGTACATACGAGAATGAATGAGGTATTGATCACGAGCAGCCAGTTCGCCACCGATCAACATATTTAGATAGTCTATGACTTCTGGATTGCCACGCATTTCAATTACTCCGCTTTCTTTTGCAATAGTATGGACAAGTTTTATAAAATTTGCAAAAGACAAAATGTGTAAGTTTATGATTTTTATAAAATTAAAATGAGAAACATACGCATTTGCAATTCAAATAAGTAATTTTTCATATATAAAATAACCTCTTGCAAGACTTGATTGCACTTTTCAAGTGGAATAAGTTTCAACATTGCGAATGATTTATTTTGTAACCATTAAAAATGCTTCTTATTTGCCATCATGATTTTATTTTCCATTAAATTTTAATGACTAAACTCAAGTGATCACTTTTTTAGTTTTTTTAGTGCTAATATTTCAAGACAACGTTCGCCTTAATATTTATGATATTGAATATTAAAAATAGAAGGAAAAAAATAATGGTTCAGGGAAATCTTTCAGCCCCAATTCTGGTCACAGGTGCAACAGGCTATATTGCCAGTTGGGTGATCAAAAAACTACTGGAACAAGGTTATACCGTACATGCAACCGTACGCGATTTAAATAAAAAACAAAGCTTTGCCCATCTTGAAAAAATTGCACAACAAACACCGGGAACACTTAAACTGTTCAAAGCCAATCTGTTGGAAAATGGTTCTTTCGATGAAGCGATGCAAGGTTGTGAAATCGTATTACATATGGCATCACCCTTTGTCGTCACCAACTATAAAGATGCCGTTAAAGATATTATTGAACCCGCCGTCTTAGGAACAGAAAACGTTCTCAACAGTGTCAATAAAACGGATTCTGTCAAACGCGTTATCGTGACTTCAAGCATTGCTTCAACCTATGGCGATGCGGTCGATATATTAAACACCAAACATAATCAGTTTGATGAGTCTCACTGGAATACAACCAGTTCAACCACCCATCAACCCTATCCGTATTCCAAAGTGATGGCTGAGCGGAAAGCATGGGAAATGGCAGAAGCACAAGACCGCTGGACACTCATTTGCGTGAATCCTGCCCTCGTACTTGGTCCATCACTGACCGCCAGCACTCAGTCTGGAAGTGTTGAAGTACTCGAGCAGTTTGCAAATGGAATGACCTTATTCGGTGTTCCACCGATGTGGAATGGTATAGTCGACGTTCGTGATGTAGCGGATGCACATATTTTGGCTGCATTTAGCCCACAAGCTTCTGGTCGTTACATCATCAGTGGTGGCTCCCTCAGCCTCTTGGAAATGGGAAAAATTTTGCGTCAACATTTTGGACAGAAATTTCCTTTTCCACGCAATCAAGTGCCTAAAAAAGCGTTTAAATTTATTGGACCTGTTTTTGGTTATTCTCGTGACTTTATTGAAAAGAATATGGGTTATCCGATCTTCTTTAATGCTGATAAAAGTATCAAGGAATTAGGCATTCACTATCGTGACATTGAAACCAGTTTAGTGGAACATTTTCAACAATTACTTGATGATGGTGTGGTGAAAAAATATATCTAGAGATTGTTGATACATCTCCTCCATAAATATTTTTTAGACAAAAGCCTCTTTCACATATGAAAAAGGCTTTTGTCTTATCAAGATCAACTAAGGCTTAAAAGTCAAAAGTCACACCTGCTTTATAAGTTCGTGCACCCCCCACGACCGCATAGTTTTGGTTAAACATTCCTTCCCAATATTTTTTATTGGCGACATTGTCTATATTGAACAAGAATGTCGTATTTACCCCACCAAGTTTAGTTTTATAACGGGCACCCAAATCAACTATTGTATAATCAGGGAGTTCAAGTGTATTGGCATCATTCATATATTGTTTACCCACATAGTTTGTGCGGGCATTTACATTTAATCCATCAAGCAGAGGAATTGCATAATCTAAACCTAATGATGCAGTCCATTCAGGCACACCAAAAACAGTATTTCCTTGATTGGATACACCTTTATTCACGGCAGCTTTGGTTAATTCAGCATCTGTATAAGAAAGATTCCCAAGCAGATTTAAACCTTCAAATATTTCCCCAGAGAATGCCCATTCCACACCACGAGAGCGTGTTTCTGCATTGTCAGTCGTCATCTGAATGTTTCCATTCGCATCTGCTTGGCTAAATGTGGTAACCATCGTACTCGGTTTTTCTATTTGATAAAGCGCCAGTGTATTTAACCAAGAACCTACCTGATATTTCGCGCCTACCTCATATTGTTGAGTTTGAAATGGTGCAAATGTCTTTCCTGCATTTACATCTTTTAAGGTTGAGTCAACAGTCGACCCTTCAACTAAACCTTCGACATAACTTGCATAAAGTGAAAGATTTTCACCAAATGGTTTGACCACAATCCCAAAACTTGGTGAAACCTTACCATCACTATAAGCCGTTTTTTTCTGACGATTTTTGGTATCTATATCTTGATAACGTGCGCCTAAAATGAGTTGCAGTTTATCGTCTAACATCGAGAGTTGATCCGTTAAGGTATAACTCAAATATTTATTATCCCCCAAAGGTAGAATCGTAGGATTCGCTAAAGGCATATTTCCTTTATCAGAAGGATCATAGATATTGGTGTCGAAAGTCACAGGGGTGGCACCTTGACCCTTATGTTGATTATATTTACGTGTGAGATAATCTGCACGTAAGCCTAAAGTATGTTTGATTAAACCTGTATCAAAGTTTGCCTCAAAGCCTACATTTGCAGCCGTATTATGTTCTTGTGAACCCACACGATAATATTGTGATGTTGCTGATCCATTTAGATTGGTGACAATCATGCGAGTACCAAATAAATGCCCTGCATATTGCTTCTCGACATAACCAATACCCGCAAATGCTTTTAGATCTGGAGTAAATTTATATTCTCCTGATAGTCCCACAAAATTACTTTTGGTATTCCCTTCTAAATGTGGAAAATAATTCAAATCTCCAGCAGGTGCCGATAGTACTTGGTTCACTCCATTTCCTTTGGAGTCTTTAACTCCCATTGCAATCATCGCTGGAGAACCGCCTTTACGATTGTCATGGATGGCATAGGAATCAAAATTAATTTTGACTTTGTCTGTCGTGTAATCCGCAGCGACTGCGCCTGAAATATGGCGATCATCCATACCATCAACGATATGTTCACCCTGACCATAAACACCATTTACACGAACGCCAAATTCTTTGTTTTCACCAAAACGACGTGAAACATCAAAACCAGATTGATAGTAGCCTTCATCTTGAAAAGATGTAGATAGTTGAGTGAGGTCTCGATCTGCACGTTTAGAATTCGCAATCACTACAGCCCCGATACTGCCTGTGGGCGCAACACCTGTTATCAATGCATTTGGCCCTTTTAGCACTGTCACTGATTCTAAAAATTCTGTTGGAATACGCCCATAGGGAGCAACACCAAAAAATCCGTTGTAGTTCATGTCTTCATGATTGACGTCAAAACCACGGATTTTAAAGTTTTCATTGAGATGTCCCTGATTTGTCGTAATTCGAATTGCAGGATCGTTTTTTAAAACTTCAGCCACAGTTTTCGCTTGTTGGTTTTCGATCAACTGTTCAGAATAACTATTGATACTAAATGGCGTATCAATAATTTGCTTATTGCCCAAGGGGCCTAGATTGGTATTTTTTTTCAATACCCCATTGGCAAAAGTTGCTGTCTCTTGTTGTTTTTCAGCAGCAACTTCAATTGTCGGTAAAGTTGAAACTTCAGTATCCGCCAAAGTTGTTTGTATAGCGCCCCCGCCAAAAAGAACGACTGTAATAGAATGAACGAGAAGTGTTTGGGAAAAAATTTTCATATTCAACAAATTATTTTTCAATTGATAATGATTATTATATACACTATCACTATTGTTACATATTGTAATTTCTCATCTAAAATTTTTTTTAATGGAAAAATCTAATAAATAAGAATGATTATCATCTAAAGTATTTAACTTTTTAGCCCCCTCAAAATGGGGATTCCTTACCTATAAATATTCATAAAACATCAATAATTTTTTTCTCCAGATAAGCATGCTAGCTATAGTAATGTAAATTTTTCATATAAAGCCTGATGTTGCAAAGGCAAGTCTTTCAGATTCATTTCTATGTCATGGTAAATGTTTGATGTTTGATGTTTGATGTTTGATGTTTGATGTTTGATGTTTGATGTTTGATGTTTGATCAGGCTTAAACATCATCCACAGGTTACTTGCGCAAGCATTGTGAACTGATTATTGCAAGATCAGGTAATGCCCAATATCTTCATATTCGACATTCTGCTTATTCAGTTTAAATTGAGCTGGCATTAACCGCACTTCTGTCTCATTGACAAATTGACCGATCGTATATCGTAACATCACACTTTTTTGTGGGTTTAACATCAGCGTCATCTGACAATAGGAAATACTTTTGTCCCGATCATTTTCCAGATCTATTGTTTTGATTTCTGTAAATTTAAAATGAAAGTTTTGTTGGATCTGCTGTTTTAATAATTTGTTCTCTTGAATATCATACTTAAAGAATTCATTGACAGCTTGATCTTTCTGACCATTATAAATCATCAAAAGCTGCTTTTGTTGTTCTTCTAATTGCGTGGCTAAATTAGGTTCCAGTAAATTTTCATAATTGGCATTATAGTGATAAACATCATCTAATTCTGTTTCAGTCACATGTTGTTGGGCAATTTTGACAAACTGAGTATTCAAATCTGAGTAGATGTTTTGGTTTTTTTGTATCATCTTTGAGTAGATTTGAGCTTGTGTATATTGTTTTGATCCAATCAACTCATCCACCCATTGTTGATTCTGTGCGAAGTATGTGGTCATGAATTCATCAAAATATTTGAGCCGCAGCTGAGAATAACGAGATAAATGATCTGTTATGGATTGATTTATATGCTCATCCAACTGACTTAAAACACTCGGCCTCCCACAATCGGTGCCGGCAAAAATTGAAGTTGTCGACAATAACACTAAGAAGCAAACAACACATTGTTTTGTTATTTTCATGGCTAAAACGCTATTGTAAAGACACACAGAGTGTATCTTTACAATAGCTTAGAAATTTGTTCAAGCCTATTTTATGCTTGACCATAATCAGCCATCAGCGCCAAAAAGGCTTGTTCATCCAATACTGGTATGCCCAATTTTTCTGCTTTTTCCAGTTTAGAACCTGCCTTTTCTCCTGCGACAACACATTTGGTTTTACTTGAGACACTGCCACTCACGCGTGCACCTAAGGCTTGCAGCATCTGAGTCGCATCATCGCGCCCCATGGTTGCCAAGGTTCCTGTGATGACCCAACTCTCACCATTTAGAGGCTGACGTGTTGGAGCGATTGGCGCATCCCAGTGAATCCCAGCCGCCAGTAAGCGATCAATGACTTCTAAATTATGTGGGGCTTGGAAGAAATCCACAATCCATTCAGCCGTAATCCCCCCCACATCAGGGGTCTTTTTCAAGGCTTCGAGATCAGCATGGCGAATTGCATCAAAAGTTTGGAATGTATTGGCAAGCATACGTGCCGTCGTTTCACCCACTCCACGAATTCCAAGCGCATAGATGAATGCAGCCAGTGTCGTTTTCTTACTATTTTCAATAGCATCCAGTAAATTCTGAACAGACTTCTCACCCATTTTTTCAATGGTCAATAGTTGTTCACGGTGCTCATGTAAGTGATAAATATCGGCTACATCTTTTAATAAATCAAGATGGAGCAATGATTCGACCCAGCGATCGCCTAGACCCTCAATGTCCATTGCTTTACGTGACACAAAGTGCCGAATAGCTTCAATACGTTGTGCAGAACAATATAGACCACCCGAACAACGCGCCAAAGCCTCACCTTCTGGCATCACCACTGGCGAGGAACATACAGGACAATTTTCTGGTAAGTGCACTTCAACCACATTGTCTGGGCGAAACTCCATCCATACTTTCTCGACTTTTGGAATCACATCGCCACTGCGATAGACACTTACCGTATCGCCAATTCGGACATCCAAACGATGGATTTCGCCAATATTATGCAAAGTTACATTTGAAACGGTCACCCCGCCCACAGCCACAGGGTTTAAACGGGCCACAGGGGTCAATGTACCTGTTCGTCCCACTTGCCAATCAATGTTTTCAACTGTCGTCAGCGCAGCAATTGCAGGAAATTTATAGGCTGTTGCCCAACGAGGTTCACGGCTTAAAAAACCGAGCTTCTGTTGTTGCTGCAAATCATCCACCTTAATCACCATACCATCAATTTCAACGGCTAGATTGGGACGCTCTTGATTGATTTGCTGATATTTTTCCTGTACGTCCTGAATACTGTCACAAATAAAATGACGCTCACCCACGGCAAAGCCAAAGTTGGTCAACCATTCAAGGCTTGCTGACATGGAGCTTAATCCATGATTGGGCTCACACTGTGCAATGCCATACGCATAGAATGCTAACGGGCGTGATGCAGCAATACTTGGATCAAGCTGACGCAAACTCCCTGCTGCAGCATTGCGAGGGTTGGCAAATGTTTTTTCACCTTTGGCTTCATTTTCAGCATTCAATCGCTCAAAACCTGCTTTAGGCATGAGCACTTCACCACGCACTTCTAGCAAACGAGGCACTGCAACCTTGTCTGAAGACAGTACTTTGGGTAAGTTGCGAATCGTTTTGACATTTTGAGTAATCACTTCACCTGTTTCACCGTCTCCACGGGTTACACCCCGGGTCAATATCCCGTTTTCATACCAGAGCGAAATAGCCAATCCATCGAATTTCAACTCAACATCGTACTGAATTTTCTGGTTTGGAAGTCGCTCTTCAATACGGCGGGCAAAAGCAAACAGTTCTTCCTGATTAAACACATTGCCCAATGACAACATGGGTACAGTATGCGTAATGGTTTCAAATTTAGACAGCGGTTTGCCACCGACTTTATTCACAGGACTATCTGCCTGAATTAAATCTGGATATTGCTGTTCTAATGCTTTGAGTTGATGAAATAGCTGATCATATTCACTGTCTTCGATAGTTGGTTGATCCATCACATAATAAGCATGATTATGTTTGGCTATGAGCTGAATCAATTGACGCATTTGCGTCACGACAGGATTATTTTCCATAAATTATTTCACCATCTAAAAAGGCGGATAACTCCGCCTAAAATTTTGAATACCAATTATAAAGTAAATAAAAGCTTATGCTAAGCGTCATGGCCTGAGCGATAATCAATCGCCTTATGACGCCAGTGCTCTTTCAACTGTGGCGTAAACTCAAGATTATTTTCGTCATAGACCGTACCATCAATTTCACGGGCGATTAACCCAGCAATACTGACCATGGTATCAAAACCTTTTTGCACATCCGAATGGGGCAATGCCAAAAAGAACGCTAATCCCTGCACTTGCTCAGTGGACAATGTTTCAAGATCAAATCCATCAGGTCCATTGTCTGTCACCCGCAATACAGAAAACAGTAAATGGCTCTCTTCCTCTGGGTTTTCATAACGATGAAAACAGGAAAGTTCACCAAAACGTAAACCATACTTTAACAGCATTTTCAGTGTTTTATCACCTGACAATGCTTTACGTGGGTTGGGATAAACATTTAACGCAATGATTGTTTCCGCTTTTGAAAGCACACTTTCATCATCGTATTTTTGCTGTTCATTGAGATGTACATCTAAAATATTGCTTTCTTCATCAAACTCTTTGATTTCAGCAGTTTCTACATTGACATTGAGCTGAAATGTCGGCTCTTTTTCTTTCTCTGCAACGCCTTTGTCTGATTCAACGATATTTTCAGACGAATTCTCGTCAGTCTTTTCAGATAAATCCGTCGTATCCAATGCTTTAGACTCAGCATCATCAGTTTTATGGTGCAATTCAGTTTTTGCTGGATCATTTTGGTCAATATCTTTAATTGAGCCTACTTCAGTTGACTGCGCTGGATTTGTATCTTGCAAGGCATTATCAAGCTTTTGTGTTTTTTCTTCAGCAATTTCAACGGAATCCAATGCATTTAAATTCGGTTCAACACGTTGTTGCTCTGGGGTAGCACGTGCAATCTGCAATTGATCACGCACATGACGAGGAATTACAGGTTGCTGACAGTCAGCATTGATGTGTAACTCTGATTCAAGAGAAGGTGCTGCATCATTTGGTTTTCGTAGCAGCATTCTCAAACCGACCAAAATGATGATTACGGCAGCAACAATTCCAATAATTGTGGTGATTTCCATACTACGACTCCGCGGCTAAACCGTACTCTCTTGCCTCTTCCAAATTCACAGTGACGAGTTTTGAAGTGCCTGGTTCAGGCATCGTCACCCCCAACAAATCGGTTGCCATCGTCATTGCAACTTTATTATGTGTAATGTAAATGAATTGCACTTGATCAGAAAGCTCTTTTACCAAATTACAAAAGCGTCCAACATTGGCATCGTCTAAAGGTGCATCAACTTCATCCAAAACACAGAATGGCGCAGGATTCAAACGGAAAATCGCAAACACCAATGCCAGTGCAGTTAAAGCTTTTTCACCACCGGATAACAATGCTAAAGAGCTATTTTTCTTGCCCGGTGGACGCGCCATTAACTTTACGCCAGACTGCCAGTCATCTTCAAGGCTTAAACTCGCCTCCCCCCCATTAAAGACTTTAGGGAATAACACTTTCAGCTCTGAGTTGACTTGATCAAAGGTTCCCATAAACAGTTTTTTGGTTTCTTGGTCAATTGTTTTCATGGCATCTTTTAATTGCCCAACTGTATTTTCCAAGTCTTGCATCTGATGAGTTAGATCTTCAAAACGCTTCGACACTTCCTCATATTCTTCAGAAGCTGCAAGGTTGACTGCTCCTAATTTTTCAAACTGACGCTGTGCTTTTTCAAATTTCTCTTGGTGTGTTAGCAAGTCAATTAACACGCCTTGCTTAATTTCAGCATTCATTTGTTTAAGCTGATCAGAATAGTGCTGTAAATCCGATTTAGCAGATTGCCAAGCCAAACGACGTTCTTCCAGCTTGTTACGCAATTGCTCATCGTTCTGCTGATGCAAATGACGCATTTCAGTGAGCTGCTGCTGTTTTGACTGAATGTTGTTTAACTCAACTTGCCACTCAGTCCAGGTCTTCTGCAATTTTTCAGTTTGCTGTGCTTGCTCGGCATATTGAGACTCTAAACTTGGTAACTCCAACTGAATGGGATCAACAAACTTCTTCGCTTGTTCCATTTGAGCAATGATTTGTTGATATTGAGTCTTGGAGAAAGACAAATCTTTGTCCAATAATTCAATTTGCTGCTTATTTTGTTCTGCCAAACGACGAGTCGTTTCAAAGTCCTGCTGTTTATGTTGTAGCTGCTGCTGCTGTTCTTCTACCTGTTCATTTAACTCATCCAGTTTGTATTGCAATGTCTTAAATTCTGGAAGATTTTGCTCAAGTTTGAGAATGACAGAATGCATATCGATCTCAAGATCATCTTTTTGCATCGCATCTTCTTCAAGTTGTTCGTCGAGTTGCTGCAACTGATTATTCAACTGGACTTTATGCAATTCAAATGCTTGCGAGGCACTTTGCTGTTTGGCAATCTGTACATCCAACTGTTGTACTAAATTTTGCTGATGCTGGAGTGAGTCTTGATCTGCTTGAAGATGCTTTTGCAACTCAGTAAAATTTTGGCTCAGTTGAGGTAATACGGCTTCTGCTTCTATCAATTGCGGTTGTAAAGCCGCAAGTTGATGCTCAATTTCTTCGATACGAACCCGATGACTCAATGCACCTTGTGCCGCTTGACTCGACTCATCGAAAAACAGCCCAATCATCCAATCTTGACCGACATGATAGCCGTCCAAGGTTAATATACTCTGTCCTGTCTTGAGCTTTGATTGGACAGCCAATGCCTGTGCCTTATTTTCAGCAATCGCCACATGATTCCACAATGAATACTGTGGTGACTCAATCCAGTCGGCTAAACAAACCAAACCCGCCAGTTGGATTTTTTCTAATCCCTGCAAGGCTTTAAGCTGACGTGCTGTACTATCGGCATAATTTGTATTTTGATCTAAAACCTCTGCCGATAGCCATTTGGCTAAGAATTTTTCAATCAAATTGGCATGTGTTTTACCCTGAGTATTTAACTGCAAAACCTGCATCAATTGTACTGCATTGATATCCGTCTTGACCGCACGCTTTGCGATGAGTTGATTTAAATTTTTCTGTTCCGACTGTAAAACATGCAACTCGGATTTCAAACTGGAAATATGAGTCTTTTGTTGACTGATTTGTTCCTGCAATTGTTGCAGTTGCGTTTTAGTTTCAGCAATTTTTTGCTCTAACTGCAAAATACTCGCGTGCGCGACAGATTTATCTTGTTCGAGTTGTTTTAAGTCTTCAGTCTGAAACTGGCTTTGGATCTGACTTGCCTGAGTTTTTAAGGTTTCTTTTTGCTGCTCAATACGTGCGACATTTTTGGCAAGTTGCTCGACCTGTGCCTGCATCTGGGCTTTTTGCTGCTGTTGTTTCTCAACTTGAACTTTGACCTGTTCATATTGTTGTTGTGCTTGCAACTGCTGTGCTTTTAACTCACTGAATGCTTGTGTCCCTTGTTGAGTTTCAGACTCCGATTGTTTTAACTGTTCAGCTTGTTGTTCCAACTGACTATGCAAAGTTTCTAATTGCAACTCCATCAATTGGATTTTTTCTTTAGTCTGCGCTTTTTGTTGCTCAAAACTTCCCAAAGCCTCTGAATTTTGTTGAAACAGACTTTGCTTTTGCTCTAAAGTCATTTTCAACTCAGACAACTTTTTCTCTGCCTGTTGCCATTCATTTTGCAACGGTGTCGATTGTTGGATTAAGCGTTGAAACAATTCGTTGGTTGAAGTGAGATCATGTTCCAAAGTACTCATATCGGAACGAACCAATTTAAAGTGTTCACCCAGTTCGTTCATTTCAACCGTATATTGTTCTTGCAGACGAGCGCTACGTTCACACTGGAATGACAGAATTTCAATCTTGAGGGTACGAATCTCGGTTTCCAGAGTCTTATATTGAACCGCAGTTTCAGACTGGCGTTTTAATGTTTTTAACTGTGATTTGAGTTCTGAGGCAATATCCTCAAGACGGTCTAGGTTTTGTGTCGTATGTTCTAAATGTTGCAATGTCTCACGACGACGCGCTTGATAACGAGAAACACCTGCAGCTTCTTCAATAAAAACCCGCATTTCTTCTGGTTTGGCATCGACCAACCGATTGATCATCCCTTGTTCAATGATCGCATATGAACGAGGTCCCAAACCTGTACCCAGGAAAATATCGGTGATATCGCGACGGCGACATTTGGTTCCATTGAGAAAATATTCAGATTTACCGTCACGATTGACCTGACGACGAACGGCTAACTCCGTATAAGCATTATACACACCGCCAAGCTTGCCATAGGTATTCTCAAAGCGTAATTCTACACTTGCCATACCCACAGGCTTTCGCTTTGCCGTTCCAGTAAAAATGACATCCTGCATACTGCCACCACGTAACTGGCGTGCACTGGATTCTCCCATGACCCATCGAATGGCATCAATCACATTGGATTTACCACAACCATTTGGACCTACGACCGCGGTACGGTTATCTTTGAATTGTAATGTTGTACTATCGGCAAACGATTTGAAGCCTGAAAGTTTTAAGCTGCTTAAACGCATAATGTCCTAGTTACTACCGACGCGATCTCCGCGCCCAAGCGAGTTCAATTTGTTTCATCCGTGTCAGAGATTCCAACACGAGATTACGCAAGTGTCGACAAAAATCTTCCATAAATAAAGTAGCTTGTTGTGATTTTCGGATTAAAATTGCATCAATCACCAACTTAAGTAATTCTAAAGCTTCTTGAAGCTCACGTCTTGAAGTATTTAAGGTTAAAAAATAACTTCTGCGTAGTGATGGCAAGAGCTCACGATAAAACTTCATCAAGTATGGATTACCCACCATATCTTGCTGAGCGGAGAGAAATTGGAAAATACCGTCATAAAATTTTTCAGTATTGCCCTGCTTTACCTGTTCAACCAAATGATTCATCATTTGTTGAATCGCTTCAGCTTCATGATTGCGCCAAGTTTCACTCATCCGCTGCACAACCTGACCGAGCAATAAAGCGCTGGTATCAAATAATGCACGCACCTGTTGTGCGGACATTTCAGATACGATTGCGCCACGGCGCGGGTAAATTTCAATAAGATGCGTTCTTTCCAAAAGCAAAAGAGCTTCGCGTACCGAGCCACGACTGACATCCAGTTCTTTGGCAATACGTAGTTCTTGTATACGTTCGCCTTCAACCAATTCGCCACTAATGATTTGTTCGCTAATATGTTTGGCAATTTGTTCTGAAAGGCTGTCCACTTCTTCCAAATGCATATCGTTCCTATCTCGGTTTATTATTCTTGGACAATGTCAATTGTCATTATTTTAGTTTTACCTGATTTAATTCAAAATAAACCATGACATTGTCCGACAATTTTAATGCATTTTAAGTCAACTTTGCTGAATGGAGAAGTGCTGTTGATCGGAAAAAATACAGAAAACTACTTCATAACACCCTGATAAATAAAATAAATACCAACCAATGTAAGTAAACATGCAAAACATTTTTTCAACATTGCAGGTGAAAGCGCATGTGCAACTTTTGCTCCTAATTTGGCCGTAATAAAACTCATCACACTAATACCAATAAACGCATAGATATGCACATAACCAATCGCATTTTTAATCTCAGTCTGCTCTTGCGCACCAAAGAACATAAAACCTAGAGCGCCCGCTATTGCAATCGGTAAGCCACAAGCTGCTGAAGTCGCTACAGCTTTCTGCATGACTACACCATTTCTATTTAAATAGGGCACGGTCAGACTTCCACCACCAATACCGAATATTGCAGAAGCAATCCCAATTCCACCACCCGCCAGCATTTGTTTGGGTGCAGAAGGCAATTGCCTAGACTCATCGACCTGAACATTCGCCCCTTTAAACATTTTAAATGCCACCCACATTGCAAATGCACCGATAATCAGCTGTAAATGCTGTCCAGATAAAATATCTGCGATTCCAGCACCAATAAATGAACCCAGTACCAACCCTGGTACGAGATTTTTAAAAACATTCCAAAGTACTGCACCTTTTTTATGATGTGCAGTGACAGAGCTAATCGATGTGACAATAATTGTCGCCAGTGAGGTTCCCAATGCCATATGCATGATGACCGATGGATCGTAGCCCATTTTGGTAAATACCACATATAGAATTGGCACAATAATTAAGCCACCACCAACACCAAATAACCCAGCGGCGAATCCAGCGATTGCACCAATACCTAGATATATGATTAACTCCATAAATGTTCCTTCACTCTTCTCAGATTCAACATGGATTTAGAGACTCGTCATCTTAGACAACTGCTTACACAAGCACATCAGCTTCCCGAAGTGCTGCTTTTAAAACAGACAACAACATCAACCAATGATGATGTACGTGAAATTGCGCTCAGTGGCGTCAAGACGGTTTTGGTCTGTAGTGAAACTCAGACTCAAGGGCGAGGTCAGCACCAACGGGAATGGATTTCCCCAGTCGGTAATATTTATTTAAGCACATTGCTTGAAACTCGAACACCCTTAGATGGACGTTTAGCCTTAGAAATTGCTTTAAATATCTTACAAATGCCTTCATTCAAAGGCTTGAATGAACTACAGGTTAAATGGCCCAATGATCTTTACAGCCATCAAGGTAAATGGGGCGGTATTTTGGTTGAACCTATTTCGCCACATCAAGCAATTGTTGGAATTGGTATCAATCTATTTCCTGTTTCCGAGCAAGAGATTACTCAACAGGCGACTTCAGTGATGCAATTGGGTCTACAATTCCCGAATCGCATACAGATCATTTCTGAAATGTATCTAGCAATACAGCAAGCCGGACAATGGTTTGATCATGGTTGTTATAATCTTGCTGCCCGATTCAATCATTATGCAGCATTTATGGATCGTGCTGTACATTTTGAGCAAGTGCATGATTCAATCAGTGGGATTTTTAAAGGGATCTCGGACGATGGCGCACTCAATTTATTGACTCCTCAGGGCTTAGTCAGTGTGTATCAGGGGCGTTTACGTTTAGCTGAATCGTGAATCTGGATGAACACTATTTTAAAGATCAAATCTGTACAGCATGCAAAAAGCAATCAGCAATAATTGCGCTTTGTGTACCACCTAATATGAGTCGTTGTAAATGAAAGCACTTTGGTTAGATATCGGAAATACCCGTCTAAAATATTGGATCACTGAAAATGATCAAATCATCGAGCAAGCAGCCGAATTGCATTTGCAGTCCCCTGCGGATTTATTACTTGGTTTAATTCAACATTTTCGTAGTTTAAGTTTAGACAGCATCGGCATTTCTTCTGTTCAAGATAAAAAAAACAATGAACGTATTGTTCAGATTTTAAAGCTACTCGACATTCCTGTCACTTTTGCCAAAGTCCATGCAGAATATGCTGGCTTACGTTGTGGTTATGACCACATTGAACAATTGGGTATTGACCGATGGTTACAGGTTTTAGCGGTTGCAAAAGCCGAAGAAGATTTATGTGTGATCAGTTGCGGTACTGCATTAACCATTGATTTAACGCAAGGCTTTCAACACTTAGGCGGTTATATTCTCCCTAATCTCTATCTGCAACGAGACTCTTTGATTCAAAAAACCAAAGGAATTAAAATTCCCGATGCCGCTTTTTCAGAGTTAAGCCCAGGTCGTAACACTATAGATGCAGTACATCATGGGATTTTTTTGGGTTTATTGAGCACGATTGAAAAAGTACTTGAACAACAGCCTCGGAAGCTTGTATTAACGGGTGGTGATGCTTATTTATTTGCTCAATTTCTTGAGAAGTACCATCCCCATATTGAAACAGATTTATTACTCAAAGGGTTACAGTTTTATATAGATCGACAGACAAATTAAATCTATATACATTTTTATGATGAATGAATTATGCTCGGTCACAATACATCCAAATCATCAAAAAACCCAAAAAGAGAATTCATCATGAAAATAATACCGCTCTTGTTGAGTAGCTGCCTCCTGAGTACAACCATGATTGGCTGTAGTCAACTTCCTGTCACATCAAACTCAGTAACCCCATCTCCAACTGTTGCAACACATGAAGCGATTATTGCCTATTTTGCACCCGATGCTGGTGAGGAAGAATGCGCATGTGATTCATCAATCTTGGATCGAGGCTATTCACTTCATCCAGTAGAAAACGGTTATTTTAGAAAACTACTGGGTAGAGACAAAGATGGCCGCTTTTTAGTCCAAGATTTCTATCAAAACAGCCACAAAAAACAATCTGATCCATTTTGGATAAAAGAGCCTCTAGGCTTAAACAGTTTTGATGGAAAATATATTGATGGCGATGTAACAGGCTATTATGAGAATGGAACGATCAATTTCAAAGCCAGCTATAAAGACCTGCAACCCATTGGAAAATCTGAAAATTATTACTCAAATGGGCAACTCGGATTGCAAGAAGAATATATAGATGACCAAACCATCATTCAAAAAATTTGGTATAAGAATGGCAAAATCGCAGCCGAGCTAAGAATTAACCCAAATGATGATAATACTATTGTTGAGAGCAGAGTATGGAATCAACAAGGTCAAGTTGTTGATGATGAGGTACAATCTCAAAATCTACTCGAGGAATTATATTTACAATTCAATACTGATCAATGATTTTAAAATCGATCAAACAATTTCAATCTACAATCTGCGTTCGAGATGCGGTGTTGAGTAAAATAACTAGCTTTTCCCACAATACGGTGAGTGTATTAAATCCGTCTGCAGCCATAAAATGACCTGCACCTTTCACTTCAACCATTTGAGTATTCAACAAATGCCCGAGTTGAATACTCAATGGTGCAGGAATAAAAGGATCATTGTTGGAGAAAAAAATAAAACGGTGAACAATGTTCAATCGAAGTAAGGCATCATCAATTCGAGCTGTGTTTAAAAATAAATTCAGCTCAGGCAATGTCGATACATTTTGATTAAACCCGGCCACTAAAAACACTGCACCCAATTTTCTTCCGAACAGCTCACTAGAAAGAAAAGCCAAGCTTGCAACACAGCCTAGACCATGGGCAACAATAATCACATCTTCATTCAGCGTTTTAATCTGTTGAAACAAATTATGCTTCCAAACTTCATATAGAGGATGATCTGCCTGCTCTAATTGGACAGTTTCACATTCATTTCCCGTCGCAAGTATTTGTAATTTAAGCCAGGGATACCAATGATCCTCTGAAGAAGCATGATAATCATGTACGATCAAGACTCTTTTCATAGACCATTTCTTATCATCAATTTAAATTTTATCTAAGCAATTGAATCAGAATATCTAAATAATAAAGAGAAGTATGTTGTTTTTATTTAACAAAAAAGCGCCCTAGGGCGCTTTTTATAAAAGAAAGAGAGACTTACTTCTTGTCATTATTTCCAAATAACGGTCCCATACCACCACCGCCACCAAATTGCTTTTGCATTCCACTCAAAGAACGCATCATTTTTGCCATACCCGATGGATTGGCAAATTTCTTCATCATTTTCGCCATTTGTGCATGTTGTTTGATGAGTTTATTCACTTCAACAACATCCATACCGCAACCCGCAGCAATACGCTTTTTACGGCTTGGATTCATCAAATCAGGATTTCGGCGTTCCTTAATGGTCATCGACTGAATAATCGCTTCCATTTTTTTCACTTGTTTTTCAGGGTTTGCCTGTGCAATCGCATCTTGAATACCTGAATTACTCATGCCGGGCAACTTATCCAAAAAGCCCATCATGCCGCCCATTTTGTTCATTTGCTCAAATTGCATCAACATATCTTCAAAATTGAAGTTTCCGCCTTTTTGCAACTTTTTCGCCATTTTTTCGGCTTTTTCTTTGTCTATTTTACGTTCAACTTCTTCGACAAGAGAAAGCACATCACCCATACCTAAGATACGTTGTGCAACACGCTCTGGGTGGAATGGCTCCAAGGCATCGAGTTTTTCACCCATACCCAAGAATTTAATTGGCTTACCTGTAATTGCACGTACTGAAAGCGCTGCGCCACCACGCGCATCACCATCAGTTTTAGTCAGAATGACCCCTGTCAGTGGCAATGCATCATTGAAGGCTTTTGCAGTATTTGCAGCATCTTGACCTGTCATTGCATCGACAACAAACAGGGTTTCTGTTGGTCCAACTGCGGCATGTAATGCTTTGATCTCGTCCATCATGTCATCATCGACATGCAAACGACCTGCGGTATCGACGATCAAAACATCGTTAAAGTTA
The DNA here is from genome assembly GCF_015676285.1 of Acinetobacter sp. Res13-Abat-PEC15-P4-01. Lineage (NCBI taxonomy): Bacteria > Pseudomonadati > Pseudomonadota > Gammaproteobacteria > Moraxellales > Moraxellaceae > Acinetobacter > Acinetobacter sp. Res13-Abat-PEC15-P4-01. Next base: position 67,633 of record NZ_JADAIN010000052.1, read on the forward strand.
ATTTTGGCCTGTCCAATGGCGCGCTGTACAATTTTAATTGGATCTTCAGCGGCATCTGATTCGATAAAGTCGACACCAACTTCACCCGCAACGGTTTGCAGCTGCTTAATTGCAGCAGGGCGATAAACGTCGGCAGAAACCATGGCGACTTTTTTCTTTTGGCGTTCTTTTAAGAAACGCCCAAGTTTTGCAGCAGTGGTGGTTTTACCTGCACCCTGCAAACCGGCTAAAAGAATGACAACTGGTGGTTTGGCAGCTAAATCTAGACTTTCATTCGCCTCACCCATCATTTTGGTGAGTTCATCATAAACAATTTTAACGAAAGCCTGACCTGGTGAAAGCTGGGTCATCACTTCTTGTCCCAATGCTTCTTCCTTAACTTTCGCAATAAACTCACGAGTTACAGGCAAAGCAACATCGGCTTCAAGAAGTGCCATACGCACTTCACGTAAGGTATCTTTAATATTATCTTCGGTTAGCTGCCCAGAGCCAGTAACATTTCTGAGACTCTGCGTGAGTCGTTCTGTTAAGGTATCAAACATTGCAAAATCCGCTTAAAATAGCTAGTAGCAAAAAAATCTTTCTTAAAATAGAAAATTTATGCTCAAGATGCTATAGGATACTGTAGTTCACATAGAATTTATATCATATAGCATGAATATTCATCATCCTGAAAAAGGTTTGACATGATTAGCCTACCCTTGGTTTATACGATTTTAGCATTAATTGCCTATACCTCTTCGTTTTGGTATTTGTTTATGCACTTAATGTCTAAACGTCCTGCAAACCCTTGGTTTATTGGCATCGTGTCAGGTTTAGGGCTGATATTGCATGCAAGTGTACTGCATAACGATATACTTACACCACTAGGGATTAATTATGACGTCTTTAACTTGATGTCGTTTACCTCCGCTTTAATGTTACTTTTAAGTATGTTGTACAGTACCTACCGCCCTGTACTTTCACTCAATCTGATTGGAATTCCCGTTGCCGCTTTTGGTTTGATTTTAGGTTTTGGCTTTAGTAAACCAGATCAATTCATCGAACAGCACTCTTTGGGATTAGACATTCATATCATTTTGTCGTTATCCGCCTATGCAGTTTTACTCATGGCAACCATACAAGCTGTACTGATTTGGTTTCAAAATCGTGAACTGAAGAAGAAACAGAAAAAACGTATCTGGGTGAATTTCCTTCCCGCCTATCAAGCGATGGAATCATTACTGTTTGATATGCTAATCACAGGTTTTGTCCTACTCACAGTAGCCTTGTGTTTTGGTTTCTTTACCATTGATGACTTCTTTGCACAGCATCTAGCACATAAGACGGTATTTAGTATTGTGTCTTGGTTTGTATATGGCGCACTGTTGATCGGTCACTATAAGTTTGGTTGGCGTGGTCAGAAAGCCATTCGCTTTACCATGATTGGATTCTTCTTACTGGCAATTGGTTTTATTGGTTCTAAATTCGTTTTAGAGATGATTTTACATCGTTGATAAATGAAACTCTGCGCAAGTTGGGTCGTATTTTATACTCTTAGCCTAAACATAGTGATATAGAAGCACAAGAAACCTTTTTACATGAATTAGATAAGCACTATTATTCTTAAGTTAAAAATTAAGCTTTTTATACAAAGCTTCAAGCGTAAAACCCTATAGATAAATTTTTCAATCTTTCCAAATTAACAACAGCTCCTCAAATTGACAAGCTCTGCCAGATTATATTTGTATGAGTAGACATCTGTTTCAAAAATGCGTATAACGCTGTTTTTATCTGATCGGGTAACTCCACTGTGAAACTCATTCTTGCTCCCATGGAAGGCTTAACTGACCCCATCATGCGTGATGTTTTAACGCATGTCGGTAGCTTCGACTGGTGCGTGACTGAGTTTATCCGTGTAACAGACTCTGTCTTACCTGATCATATTTACCATAGCTACTGTCCAGAACTCAAAAATCAAGGGAAGACTGCTGCTGGAACGCCTGTACATGTACAGTTTCTAGGAAATAATCCTGAAATGCTGGCTGCCAATGCCGTACGTGCTGCCGAGCTTGGCGCACCTGCCATCGATATGAATTTTGGTTGCCCTGCAAAAACAGTCAACCGTCATCGAGGCGGTTCAGTACTTCTCGATGAGCCTGAGGTTGTACATGAGTTGGTTAAAGCAGTACGTGATGCTGTTCCGCAACACATTCCAGTTTCTGCCAAGATGCGTTTGGGTTACATGGATCGAAACTTTACCCTTGAAAATGCACATGCCATAGAAGATGCGGGTGCTTCATGGCTTACAGTACACGCTCGAACCAAAGCGGACGGGTATACGCCACCTGCTTTTTGGGATCAACTTCAACCTATTCGTGAAGCCATTAAAATCAATGTCATTGCCAATGGTGAAATTTGGACCAATGCCGATGCCAAGCAATGCCAACTTGAATCAGGGTGCCAAGATTTAATGATCGGGCGTGGTGCAGTCACGACACCAGACTTAACACAATGCATCCGTAAAAATACGGATGAACCGCTGATCACATGGTCTGAACTGTTAAATTTACAGATTCGTTTTTTGAACGGCACCTATAAAAAAGAAATGAATATGGTTGGGCGTTATAAACAATGGCTTGGAATGATGTCTAAGCATTACCCCGAAGCCAAAGCCTTATGGGATGAAATCAAACGGCTGAAAAAGATTGATGAAGTACTCGAAAAATTAAATGCTTAAATTATCAGAGTCTATTTGATCAATTTCTAAAATGGCTTTGATCTCTTCAGGTTGAAATTCTTTTGACAATGCTGAAGTGGGGTTCAGTACCAAGGTTGCGCCTTTAGTCATTTCAAAGAATTGGCGCGTGTTCAAAGCAATATATTCTACATCTGCGCCAATATCATTTTGAATGGTTTCAAGTTCAATAAAGAATGGGATTGCTTGGTCACCTTCTGGTGTTTCCAAAATGCGGAATTCAACGTTACTGTCTTTGTCCTGCGTCGCTAGACAATAAATTTCTGATGCTAAAAGTTGATCAATAAAATCAGGGATCAATTCGTAGTTTTCTTGAGTCTGAACAAAAAGTTGTTGTAAATTTGACATGTTATAAATTATCTATTTTGGTGTTGCTAATATAGCTTATTCACGATAGATATGGAATTGACCAGAAGAATTAATTGGGTCATATAATGCTTAGGCTAACCACGATTTTAAGCGCTGCATGATCGAATTTGAAAATTATTAAAATTTTATTTAATGCCCTTTTCACTTTTAAAAACCGCACTTCTGAGGAACTTCTTTACTCTGATAAATATTAAAATACGTATTATTTTTTATGGGTTCAGTATTAAATTCCAACCAATAATCTTGAACATTTACTCTAGTGGTCACTAAAAAATTACAATATACATTCACATTGTTTTTGATATTTAAAAGATGCTGTTTCATCAGTGATGTATATACATTTTTCGCTTTCTTTTCATCAACTATGTTTAATGATGAAACAAGACTTATAGGAATAGTAGTATCTATATTGATTTTTTCAAATCTATTTCTGTTATACCATGCACTCAGATTTAATCGAATACTTTTGATTTTATTGAATTTAGGATTCGCTGCATAAATTTCAGAGAAGAGCTCTGGTGTGTCACTGACACCATCAAAAAATAGATTTTCTTTACTGTTCCGCCATATGAAATCACTTCAAAGTGTCGGCTGTTTTTGGCTACTTCATTATTCACATATCCGTATTTTTCAATATTTTTTATAACTTTATCTAAAATTATTGGCATTGCATTCAAATTAAGCTGATTGACTGGTGCAAATCTTGAATAATTTATTTCTGTTGATAATACTGATTTATTTTTATCTTCAAAAATAAAAAAACGCTGATCTACATTCGTTCCATAACTATAGGACGATACAGAAGTACTAATTAAAAATACCACCCACCCCAAACAAAAATATTATATTTCATTAACTTAACCCAAAAAAAATCACTTAAAATAAAAAAATTAATACTTATCTGCGATATATATTTACTTGTCCAGAGTTATTCTTTGGATCACAATTCACCTCCAAGCCAACTCCCTTATCGTAAAAATTATTAATCATTATTTCACCACCATTCTTGCTAAAATCATAAAAATCTTTATCTGTTTTATCAAAATTAATTAAATTTAAAATATTTCTGACATTATTTTTATCAAAATCAGAAACTTGATTACAATTCTCAAATCTATATTCAATCGATTTAACCCCTGAACTACTTGAATCTGGATTAATAATTAGAATAGAATTTCTAATTAAAATGGTCAAAGAATTAACATTGTCATTAAAATTTACATTTTTATAATCATTTTTAGTTATGACTTTCTTATAAACTAACCCATCAATAAAATCTTTAAATACAAGCTTATCAATTCTTTTTCTTTCAGTTAAAACAATACGATGATATGGAGTAGACAATACTCGAGGTGTACAATCTGAGTAACAAGGATTTATTTCTTTTTCATCACTAATATTATCGCTTAGAGGTATTTTTTCCTTACTCAAAGTAACTGGCTCACTCTTGTTCTCACTAGTACAAGAAATCATTATAAAACATATTAAAAACAACATTTTTTTTTTCATTTCAGACTCCTATCTTTTCTCAAAATATCCCATTGGAACTTTCCAAAATAAACACGCTTAAATATATTACTTTTCACAATTGTAACTTTTTGATTAGATGTATTAGGTATGAGAGAATTAGCTTGATACCATGTATAATCCATAATATTACCGGTAAATCCCTGATAAAATATAATTTTATTACCTCCTGCACTTTCAAATGTGTGTGGTAATCTTAAACTATGCCCAATTTCATGAACTAAAGTATCGGAATTCATTTGCGCTTGCTTATACACTACCACTGTATTTCCCCAATCCCACTTATTATTTGTAGTGGAAATTTCAGGAGGGGCAATTCCATTGACACCACCTGCTATAAGATTTGTATAAAAAACATATGTTCTTGCGTGACCGTCCCCATTAATTTTTAGAAATTTTTGCCCATCATTAGGTCTATACTTTCCTCCATATTTATCAAAAAAATCTATTACTTTATCTGCTAGATATTGTGCATCAAGACTTTTCTGTTTATTGATAATATCTGGATGATTAACCTCTTTTATAAATAAATCAATTTCAGGGTATGATTTTGCCAAGGATACTAAATCAAATTTTGTTTCTAATTTTTTTTCAGCCCTAACTAAAGCTTGATTGTAAGATTGAAATTTTAAAAAATATTCATAATTATTAGGCTTATTAATTTTCTTATCATCAGTTACAACATCTATAAAATATAAATCAAGTTTTGGTATATCATTATTTCTATATACCATAAGTTTCCCAACTTTTTCTCTTTTTTTATTTTTAGATGCGTAAATATTAATTTCTTCATGCTTTTCCAATATTCCATTTTTACATTTAATATTAATTTTTTTTAAATTTTCATAATAATATTGTTTTGTATTATTTTTCATATCCAATATTCTATCTCGTCTATTTCCTATGAGATCCTTAATTGAAAATTTATTTGGAGTAATTTCTAAGTATTTATTGGTTGAAATTAATTCAATTAGAGTTCCGTCATCTATTAATGGTATATGATTATCAGGTTCTAAAGGTATTACCTCCAGGTCTAAATCAACACCGTTAATATTAATTTCACTAGACCCAACTGGACTCTGATTATTATTTGTATTTGCAAAAATAGCCAACCAAGCTGGTGAATATGAAAATCCGAATGGTGCAATAGCTGTTTGCTGACCACTTGTATAAATTTCCCTTAAATCAGATAAGCTTTTACCCTTAAATAATGGTTTAAAATTAATACCATCAACTTTATAAAAGCTATTTACGTATTCATTTCTTAGCCAATCAAATCCATATTTTCCTTGGAATTTCGTATGATCATTTCGAATATGCACCGTAAACTTCCTCAAACACGTTGCACATGAAGTACCTACTGTCGGACTTGCGCCACCCACACCCATCTTACACCTCCCAATGCGTTATATTTTTTATAAAGACATTTTGATTAAACTCACTTCCTAGCACATATGCGCTATAAGATTGAAGATCATTTGAATAATGATCTTGAAGCGAATCAAATACACCTTTTTCTTTTAAAAACTCAGTTTTTTCTGGATAAAGAATTGAAAATTTTTCTCGATGATCTATTTGACTAAGATTCTGTTTTAATTGAACTATTGCTGTTAAAAAAAAGTTAAAATCTTGCCCTAAAACACGTTTCCTATAGTCTTCCAAAAGTTTATCGAAAGCCTCGACATAAGTGACTTGTTCTCCAATATCATGATGCTGCATTTCATTTTCTATCCAAGCAAATTGAGGATCAGTCGGATAATCCATTCCCAAATACACATGGCTTTTCACCATATATTTGAGTGTGTTGATTTGGTTGATTCCTTTTTCAAGATATTGATCAACAAGGATCTGAACAGGTCCCAATAGCTGATCGAATTGACCATTCAGCTTTAGTACTGGATTTTCCTTAATAATTTCATAAACTAAGTCATATAAAAACTCTTTGTTTTGTTCAACATCGAGTTCAAATAGTTTTTCTTGGCTCAATACAAACATCAAGCATGCTCCAATATCATTAATTGATTCGTGTACACATCCTGATAATTTCGAATTGTGATCACCCAACGCTCAATGCCTTGAAAAAATTCATCAAGCTGTTCATCTTGCAGTATTTTATGAATTTTCTTGATAATTCTTGGGTCAAACCATCTAAATAATTTTTGGGTTCCATCAGGAAACTCAACCGTTAAATAACTTTTCATTTTCTTAACAAATTGAGTCAGATCCAATGAGCTCAATACCATACTGAGCGCCTGTTCATCTTTCCACGTTTGATGAATAAAGTTAAATCTCTGATCGTTGAATAGATCTAACTCATGGATGAGTATAAGAACAGGTGCGACTTCAAAAGGTGCATTCCCCTCTGTGGTCCCTGAAAATAACGAATAGAATTCTATTCTCGAGTCATTTTGAAACTCATGAATAAATGACAGGGCTTGATCTGAAACTTGTGCTGCATCCAAGATTAAATACATCTTCAAGTCATGTTGATAATCTTCGATGCAGCGCTGTATAGGTTTAAATGGAATAATTTCTCTTTTCATTTTATTTATCTACAAATGCCATTCCAAACTTTGCGGCATTTAAAAGGCATGGCTTACAGATATTTTCATAGAAAGTAGGCAATGAATAATCTACTTTTGCTCCACCAATAAAACTGTGTTGCCCAGCCTTAACCTCAAACATAGCGCCAGTCGTCACGAATACACCTGAGCCATTAATTTTTAATTGTGAAGTGCCAGATGTAAGAACAATTTCTTTTAAGCTTTTAACTTCAACCACATCTTCAGTCGAAATAATCTGAATACCTTTACGGGCAATCAAATCCGCACCATCTCCTTGGGCTTGAATCTCTACTTTCCCCTTTCCTGCATAAAGCCTTGCACCTTCCTGTGCTGCAAACAAACTGATCTTGTTTTGTGCATGTGCCAAAAAATTCTTTTGTGTACTCAGATTGATGCTATCGCCTGCACTTTGGCTGATTTGCTTGTCCGCAGAAAGATGGATGTCTTCATTGCTCGACAAGCCAATTGAATTCGGCGAGGCCAAAATCATCAGTGCTTGTTTAAATGCATCGGCTTTATCTTTTTCACCTTTTTCGATTTGATTCAGGAATTGTTTTAATTCATCCAAGACTTCTAACGGATCCGTCTGTTGGTTCTTGGCAACTTCACTTAAGGCTTTGGCATTGTTCAGGCTACTTTCTAGCTGACTTTTGGCTTCTGTTGCATCGAGATGATTGCCTGATGCGCCATCTTGTGCATGGGTGCTGACCAGTAAGCCTTGCCCTGCGCGTAACGCACCCCATTGATCTGTTCTTAGCTCAAAGCCTTCTCCTCGCCCGTCACTGCTCTCGGTTTCTTTGGGATGACTGAGATTGCCGAGATTGAGTTGGCTTGCGCCATGACTGCTGTGCAACTGGCTGCTGATCTGATTGGTGGTATCGTCAAAACGCAGTTGGTTATAGCCACTGCCCTGATATTCCTTACTTTTAATCCCTGCCAATTTCTTGGTATCAGGCAGCTTGCCTTGGTCATCAAACTTGCTCGGGCTGCGTTGCGCTTCATGGATTCGCCCTACCACAAACGGTCTGTCGATATCGCCATCAAAGAAGTCAATAACAACAATCTCTCCGATCCTTGGTAAGAAACGTGCCCCATAACCTTCGCCTGCCCAGGGTGTCAAGACATCGACCCAAGCCGAGTCGGTATCATTGTCATTCGAGCCTGCACCACCATCGTGACTGTGGTCTTCATTGCGGGTAAACAGGAATCGTACTTTGATGCGCCCCCATTCATCCACATGGATTTCTTCTCCACTTGGACCAACCACTTTGGCGCGTTGTGGATATGCCACTGGACGGTGTTTGAGTGGGTTGTATTCTGCTGCTGTGCTGATGTTTCTGCGTTGTAACGTCAGTTGGTTGGCTTGGCGTTCTTCACTGTTGTTTGTGGTGATATTGGTAAGCTGCCAATGGCTTTGTTCAACTAAACGATTGATTTGTTCGTTGAGGTCTTTGGGAAGGTTGTTTTGGTTGTAATAGCGCTTTTCAATGAT
>NZ_JADAIN010000053.1:0-58040 GCF_015676285.1 Acinetobacter sp. Res13-Abat-PEC15-P4-01
TTCTTTTAATTTAATTAAAACAAAAAAATTTAACATTTGATAAAATCTAAATTAATTGTCTTTTTGGTTAAATTAAAAATGTATTCAAAAAATACACATTTTTTTAATTATTATTTCACTTGATTTATTCAGTAAAAAATTTATTCTGATAATTAAGTTTGGAGCCATATTGAAATATAGGATTTTTGAATTGAATACACCTTATCCCAAAATTTATTTTACAAAAATATGCGGTTTAGACAGCGCTCCCTATTCTATAAAGCTTAATCAACCATGAAAACCCATGTACTATTTGATTGTTGAAATGATCGTTAGGCAAGTCTAAAGTGCCTCAGCGATTGTCTCAAAAGATCGATAGATTTTTCTAAGTAAAAAATAAAGCTGCAACCCAATGCGTGCAGCTTTATTCTAAAATAGCTTAAAGCGTTTAATTCAAACTATAAGCAATCACGTAATCTCCATGATCAGGTGATTGACGTGCTCCACCGGCAGTGATCATGACATACTGTTTGCCATTTTTAGGTGAAACATAACTGATCGGTGTAGCCTGACTACCTACAGGTAAACGTGATTTCCACAACTCTTTGCCTGTTGAAGAATCCAATGCTCTCAGATAATAGTCTTGTGTTGCAGCAAAGAAGACCAATCCTCCTTGAGTCGCCATCGGTCCACCAATAGTTGGCATACCTATTGGCACTTTAAGTCCCATTTTGATCCCAAGTGGTCCTGTGTCTTCGACAGTTCCCATCGGAACTTGCCATGCAATTTGACGGGTTTTCATATCAATCGCGGTCATAGTGCCATATGGCGGCTTCTGACAAGGAATATTCAACTTCGACCAGAAACGGTTTTTATCGACTTTATACGGCGTCCCTTTCATTGGCACAGCGCCCATACCGGTATTTACTTTTTCACCCCCATTCGCTTCAAGGGCAAGATCTTCTGGCGTCTGCTCAATCAGTTTAATCCATAAGCCCAAACGCATGTCATTGACAAACATATATTGATGGCTTGGATCAAAAGCAATACTTCCCCAGTTCATGCCACCAAGCGAACCTGGGAAACTCAATGACATGTCTTTACCAGGCGCAGTAAATAATCCCTCGTAGCGCATTGATTTAAAGTTGATGCGACACATCAGTTGATCAAATGGTGTAGCACCCCACATATCTGATTCTGTTAAGGTTTGATTGCCAATTTGTGGCATTTCAACAGAGCGAGGTTGGGTTGGACTATATTGCTCACCTTGAATATCTGCCGGCTTGACAGGTTGCTCAATTACTTTGGTTAAAGGCTTTCCTGTTAAACGATCCAAGACGAAGAACTGCCCCGATTTAGTTCCAATCACCACAGCAGGTTTATTTGAACCATCTTTCATTGGGAAATCGACCAAACTAGGCTGCATCGGTAAATCAAAGTCCCATAAATCATTATGAACGGTTTGATAGACCCACTTTTCTTGACCAGTCGTCGCATCCAAAGCCAAGACAGATGAATTGTATTTATGATCCAAAGGTTGGCGGTTGCCTCCCCAAACATCGACAGATGAACTGCCCATCGGCAAAAATACCGTATTCATTTGTGGATCATATGACATTGCTGCCCATGAGTTTGCAGAACTGCGTTTGTAAGTTTCACCTTCTTTTAATACATAATTTGGCTCTGGGTTACGTGGATCAAAAGCCCATCGTAACTGTCCTGTAATCACGTCATAAGCCCGGATCACACCACCCGGCATATCTGCTGCAAAGTTATCAGCAATACGGCTCCCTACAACAATCACTGTACCTGCGATGGTGGGTGCTGAAGTCACTTCAAATCTTGGTGCAGTGGTTCCTTCTCCCAGACCTTTGAGTAAGTCTACGGTTCCATCCACGCCAAAATCTTTACAACGTTCACCAGTGTCTGCATTGACTGCAATTAAACGCCCATCAGGTGTATTGGTATAAACACGACGTAAACAAGAGGTATTGTTTGCTACAGCCTGCACTGGCGTAGCACCTGCCAAAGTTGGCTGAACCAATGCCTGGGTTGAATCAAAATAAGCCACACCACGGCAACGCTCCCAGGCATCAGATTTAGAATTCACTTCAGCTTTCCAAAGCTGTTTTCCTGAATCCGCCTCTAGGGCAAAAATATTGTTGTGTGGTGTACATAAGTAGATTTTATTGCCAACCTGCAATGGGGTCATTTGATCTTCAGCACCATTGCCTGTGCCTGTTGTAAAATCACCTGTACGGAAGCGCCATACTTCTTTTAACTGATGTACATTGTCTCGAGTGATTTGATCCAATGCAGCGAAACGGCTTCCACCTGCATCCTGCCCATAATGTTGCCAGTTGGTTTGTTTCATGTCTGTTTTTACAGGAACCAATGGCAATGCCTGCCCCGTTGCAGCAACAGTGGGATGCGGTTGGAACATCTGATAAAGTCCAATCAGCATACCGACAACAGTTACAACACCTAAGCCATAAGCCGGTAAACCCATACTGGGTTGAGCTTGATAACGGCGAATTGCAGGTAAACTAAACATCAATGCTGCAAATAAACCTGCCGGGAACATCAATCGTGAGAATAAAGGCCAAAACGCCCAACCTGCATCAAACAAAGCCCAAATCAGTGTGCCGATAAAGACCAAACTGAAAACCGCAACACCCAAGGCTTTTTTCTTAAAAATCAAAACAGCTGAAACTAAGGTCAATACACCTGAGATCACGAAATACCATGATCCCCCTAATGTCACCAACTTCACGCCACCCACTGTAAAAAACAGTCCTGTGAGGAGTAAAGCCAATGCCAAAATAAAACACCATATTTTCAGTATGGTATGTGAGTTCGAAGATTCAGACATACATCATACTCCTAGATTAGAAATTTACACGCATGCTTAAACCTGCAACCCATGCATCATCCACTTCTTTAACACCCGCGGGTTGATGAATATATTGTAGGTTGGGTCTGAGCATGACCGCTGGTGACCATTGGTAGGTATAGTTCAGCTCGATATTTAACTCATCACGCTGAACAGGAACATAGTCTGCTGCAAATGCATCGTATTCGTCATAACCTCGACTATTATTCAGCGCAATTTGACGATCTTTATAACGATCATTGACCACATAATTGGCAATACCGAAACCAATAGAATCATTTGGACGACCATCAAATGGTCCTTTGTACCAAAGCGCCAACTGTTGTGTGCTTTGGACTGCTGTGGTCGCTTTGTCATTCACTACGACATTCAAGCTGGCATATAGACCACGTTTAGGATCATTATTTTTTTTGCTTAGTTGTTGTTGTGCATTTAACCAAAAACTGTGTTTACCCTCATGTACTTTACCCGTGGTCGCAATATCATTGGCTTCAGCAGTCGAATACAACGCACCGACTTTATATTCACCTGCCAAACCATCAAATACTGCAAGTTTTGGTCGCCATGCCAGTTCGACTGGAATGGTTGCACCCTTAACGTTATTCATGTCCAGATTAAAACCATCGCTGTTTTTGGCGGTTTTAATATTGTCTGGATTGACTTCATAGACACCGACACCCAGTGTCCACTCTGGGGCAAATTGATATTTAACATTGGTTCCCCACAAGCCTACAGGTAAGTTGTACCAGATTGAACCAATGGATTTTCCAAGCTGCCCACCGCACAGTAATAAATTCTGGAATTCACATTGCGAACCATTAAAGTCGTCCGACATGCCCATACGTCCAATCTTGAATTGAACTGTATTGTCAGCAAATCCCTTTTTGATCCACGCTTGGGTCAGACGCCAAATTTTACCCCGCCCATAAATTTCTTGTGAATTTCCCAAAGCACTTGAACGCGGATCTTTTATACGCTCCAAAGTCAAAGCATTGCCATCACGCTTGGTGATTAAAATATTGGCAGTGGTATTTTCCCAACCTGCAATTTTCTCTAAATCAAAATTTGCACCTAACGCCAGTTGAGCTGCATTTTTAAAAGTATTGCTGTCGTTATAACCGCCATCTAAATTGGTGGCTGCTTGACTCATGATAGACGCTGTAAATTTATAGCCTTGCTTTTCCAGTTGTTGGCGTTGACCATTCCAATCGCCTAACAACCACTGACGATCCTGTGACCACGGTTGATCTGCAAAGCTGTGTTGTACACTACAAAGTGCAACAGTTAAGCAACTCAGTTTGAGTAAAAATCTTTTTGAATTCATTCCCAGCCCCTTATTATTTTAATTTCACAGCTGAACTGAGTTCAGACGTTGCACCCAAACGGTCTGTAATATTTGCGGTAATAGATGCGACTTTATTGGTCGGTTTCCATAGAATCTTGGCTAGACCCTGTTCATTCGTTGCAGCAATAGCCGAACCTAAATAAAATTCTGCTTCATTTGAATTGGCTGAAGTATTTCCAAAGAACTCAATCTGATAACGTTGATTGGGTTGACCTTTGACTTCGACCGAAACTTGACCTTTTGCATAGCTTAACTGAGGTGCCTGAATGCCTTGATTTGGTTGTGCATTACAGCCTTGCTGATTCGGTTGTTGGCAAGTTTTCTGTAAGTTTGCAGGATCAATTTTCACCCCATGCCCACGTGAACCCACAAAATGTGCATGTTCCAATCCGGGAACATCAAAGATAATCGCACCTACACGTTGATTCGGTACGCAACTACCGCCCGCTTCACAACGCTTGATGTCTTGACCATTATTCCAAATTTGGTTTTTCGTTAAAGTAATGTGTGCATTGGCATCTTTTTCAGAACGAATCGCAATACCGACACGGTTACCATGGACTTTATTGCTGTCAAAAATATTGCCATCGCCTGTTAAATTAAAACCATTCGAGTTATTGGTCAGTTCGTTATAGGCAATATAATTTCGCTTGCCCCAATTGATCTGTAAACCATCTGAATAATTTTCAAACTTGTTGCCCACCACGGCATTGTCATTGCCCCATAAAATCTCAATACCTTGTGAAGGCTCTGGATTTGCAGAGGTTGAAATAAAGTGGTTATTTGCAACCAAGTTAAATGCGGCACCACGGGTTAATTCAAGCCCATCGCCATTGTCTTGGAAATAATTATTCAGCACTTTATTGTTGTTGGTGGTGGTTGCGGTTGGATTGCCCTTGCCATCATCTCCTGTCAACATCACACCCGCACCACCATAATTATGCATAATGCGGTTATTTTGAATCAGGTTATTACTGGCACGATTCATTAAAATACCAATACAGAAACGGCGAATTTCTACACCTTGAATGGTGACCCCGTTGATGTCACGCAAAACTAAGCCCGGTAAAGTTGTGGTACGCACATTGGTACCGAACTGCCCTTCTACAGCTCCCGGACAAGCTTCAACACCTGTCCCTTTAATATAATTTGAACCATCAATGGCGATGAATTCACCTGTCTTTGCCCATTGGGTTCCCGTAATTTTTACAGGTGCTTTAATCTCGGGTAATGGAGCATTCACCTTGATGATATAAGGTGCTGTACCAACTGCCTGAATTAATATTTCACTGGCTTCAGTCGGTTTGGCATTTGCCTGTTCAATTGCCCAACGCAGTGAACCTTTTTCACTGTCATCCTGATAACGGTCTACCACATAGCTTTCTGCCATGCTTAAACCAGAAACTGCAAGCCCTATCGCCAATGCGCTTAAACGTAAAGAAATCAATTTCATGTCTTAAAAATCCTTTTTAAATTATGGTGTAGGTTGAACAGTTTTCAATAACTGTTTTAGTTGGGTTACATCAATTTGACCGGGTGCTGAAGCTTCCCCAATCATGCCGAAACTAAAGCTTCCCCCCATATTTGCCGTAGCAATTCGAGAAATAGTGCCTAATTTGCCCATCGACATGGTCAGTAATGGCTTTTTGGATTGTTGACTGACTTTTAACGTGGCATTCATTAAGGTGAACACATCTTGTTTGCTTTGTGGCATCACTGCGATTTTTAAAATATCCGCACCCAGTTCATCCTGTTTAAGCAACCGTTGAATGATCTCATCTTCACTGGGGGTCTTTTTAAAATCGTGATTCGACATCACAATCAATACTTTTTTGGCATGTGCCAGTTCTACTGTATTTTTGACCACTTGTGGATCTCGGAACATTTCCACATCCAGCATGTCCATAAATGGCTGCTTTAAATATGCTTGATAAGTTTTTGCATAATCCGCATCAGTGATGGTCAACTGCCCACCTTCATTGTGTGTGCGAATCGTGGCAATCATTGGTTTTGTACCCAAAATCTTCTTAAGCTGGTGCCCCAAAGCAATCACTTGTTTGCTGTCATTGGCAAACTCGAGCAGGTCAATGCGGAATTCCGCCAAATCAGCATCGGGATTGCTTGCAGTCACTTTGGCTTGTGCCAATGCTTGTTCTTGAGTTTTGGCAGTAATCGGTACAATCGTTTTCACTGGAAGTTTTGCCAGTTCTGACAATTCAACAGTGCGAGTTGGAACTGTTTGTGCTTGTGTCATTTGCAATGTAAAAATCGGGCTCAATGCCAGCATCACTGCTGCAATTTTTTGTAATTTCATTTTCCATCTTCCTTAATAGATGATCTGTAATAAATAACGTGAGTTCGATGCAACCACATCTTTAACTTATTGAAAAACATTAAGTCTTACTGAGTTTTCACCCAATTTCAGGATCAGCCTGCGGCTCTCCATACTTTTGTTTTGGCATGAGGAGCGAAGCTCCGCAAGAGCAACCATCTTGCGCAGCGGTATCGCTGCTCACCGCAAAACTCGTCAACCACCAGCAACATATTTAATCAATCGCAGAAACAATACCTTGTAGGGGTAGTCCTGCCTCAAACAGTTGCGGATGACGTTTCCGAGTATTAAATTTCATCAAGAGTTTTTATCGAACTCAGGTTCAATAATCTGTACTCCGTATATAGATACTGTTTTAATGTCCTATGCTTTAAACCAATGTACTTAAATCTCGTTCATCCTCCCTTTTTACGTGGAGGAAAATCATGAATTGATCAAACTCCATGATGATCAAAGCACGATTTGACAAAATACTTAGATATCAAAAAACACGGTTTCATCTTCACCTTGAATACGAATATCAAAGCGGTAAACGATTTCGCCATTAACTTCCGTACGTTTGGCAATCAGCGTTTGACGGCGAGTTGCCCATTCAATACTGTTTAAAACAGGATCATTGGCATTGGCTTCGCCTTCATCTTCAAAATAAATACGGGTATGTAATCCAATATTGATCCCACGTGCAAACACCACCACGGCAATATGTGGTGCTTGAATTGCACCCTTGCGTCCTGGCACAGCACCAGGTTTTACGGTTTCAAAATGCCAAAAACCGGTTTCAAAATTAGCCCCAGTACGCCCCCAACCTTGAAAATGTGGGTCTGCGGTTTTGCCTTGGGAATCTGCCTGACTTGGGTAAACACCATTGCTGTCTGCCTGCCAGATTTCCAGCAGGACATCTCTTAATGGCAGACCTAATCCATCAAACACTTGACCTTCCAGACGGATACGTTGCCCTTGAGTTTTGTCATTGATCAATTGGTGATTAAAATTATGTTCAAACACTTCAATATTGGCCTGTTGAGGCAATAAGCCAATATGAACATAAGGTCCCCCTGTTTGTGATGGAGTCTCTTTTAGTTCTTGAAAATTCCATGCATTCATCGTATTCACCCTTAAGTCAAATCATTTTCAAAATAAGTCGCACGACGACCACGAAGATGAATATCAAAGCGGTAACAACGGCTATCCGCTTCAATAAAGTTGTTTTTATCTTCCAGTGCGATTAGGGCACGACGCTGATCTTCAGAAGGAATTGTTTTTAAAATTGGGCAGCTATCAATCAAGGTATCGCCTTCAAAATAGAACTGCGAAATTAAGCGCTGCGCCCAACCGTCAGCAATCAATGAAAAATGGATATGCGCTGGACGCCATTCATTGATACGGTTGCGCCACGGATATGGACCGGGTTTAATGGTACGGAAAATGAAGAATCCATTTTCATCGGTCAAGGTACGACCACAGCCCCCAAAATTAGGATCGATCGCGCCGATAAATTTGTCGTTTGGATGCCGATAGCGTCCTGACGCATTGGCTTGCCAAACTTCCAACAATGCATTTTTGACTGGACGACCAAACTGATCACGCACATAACCATGCACAATAATCCGTTCACCGACAGGTAACCCCTCTTTGGCGTAGTTCAAAATCAAATCATTGTCTTTCGCACCAAAGAGATTCGGTGAAAAATGCGGTGAGGTCACTTCAGTCAAGGTTTCATTAATTGAAATCAATGCATTTTTTGGCGAGCGTAATACACTGGTTTTATAGCCTGGTGTATATGCTGGCGGATGATCATCGGTATTACGTTGTGGATATGCACCCAATGTGTGATTAAACATGCTGGTCTCCTTAATCCTGTGATGGTGTCGCAATAGGCTGCACTTCGATACCCAGCTCTTTGAAAACCTCTTCAGCCATATGCATTGCTGCATTTGCTGCCGGCAAACCTGCATATAATGAACTATGCAAAATCAATTCTTTAAGTTCATCCTTCGTTACACCATTGTTAAAGCAAGCACGTAAATGCATTCGGAGCTCATCCTCTCTTCCCAATGCCAATAAAATAGCAATGGTCACTAAGCTGCGTGTATGACGAGGTAAGCCTTCACGGGACCACACTTCGCCCCATGCAAATCGACTGATAAAATTCTGGAAGTCTTGGTTAAAATCATTCAGGTTCGCTAAAGAACGCCCAACATGTTTTTCGCCAAGTACTTCGGTACGGACTTTAAGCCCTTGTTGATAGCGTTGATCATCATTCATTGACGTTATTCCTCATCCAGAAAAATGAGCATTAGGTTGCATCGGTATGAGCAACCAAAGATTTAACAAAAATAGCTACAGCGGCTGCGGTTGCTGGAATCATGAGCAAACTGAGAATGGCGGTAAATGACCAGTCATTGCCCAATAAAACTGCACCGATCCACGCACCAAATACAGCACCGAATCGCCCTATACCTGTCATCCAAGCCACACCTGTTGCACGACATTGGGTTGGATAGAAACGGGCACTTAAAGCCGGCATTGAAGACTGCGCACCATTGATCGCAACCCCTGCACACAACACCAACAGCGCCAGTAAGGTTGGATTGCTTAGGCTTTGCCCCACTGCGACTGCAAACAGACCTGCGACAAAATAGAAAGCAGAAATAATGCGATTCGGATTAAAACGATCCATTGCCCAACCAATAAATAAAGCACTCATCACACCACCAAACTGGAATAAACCGCCGATGAATGCTGCACGTTCCATGGTCGCGCCCGTTTCTCGCATCAAAGTCGGTAACCAACTGGTTAACAGATAAATCACCACCAAGCCCATAAAATAGGTGGACCATAATAAAATGGTGCCTTTGGCATATTGTTTGGAAAACAGCATGCCAAATACATTTTTCTTTTCCGCAACTGCAGATTGCTCTTCTGGAATATGAAATGTTTGCGCAGTTTTTACCTGATCAGGTGCAATGTGGTTGAGGATTTTGCGAACTTTCTCTGTCGCCTGTCCTTTGATAATCAAGAAGCGATAAGATTCCGGTAACAAGAAAATCACCAACACCATGAGAATTAATGGTGAAATCCCACCCAATAAAAATAGACTGTGCCAACCAAAGGTTGGGATTAGCCAGCTACTGATAAATCCACCAATCGCCATCCCCAGGTTATAACCACAGAACATGCAGGTCACCAACAATGAGCGAATGCGTTGTGGGCAATATTCTGAGAACAACGTGGTTGCATTTGGCATTGCCGCACCTAGACCAATCCCCGTTAAAAAGCGCAATACCACCAAGCTGTTTAAGTCTTGAGCAAAAGCAGATGCCAGTGTAAAACCACCAAAAATCAGCATCGAAATAGTCAAGACAATTTTGCGACCAAAACGATCTGCTGTAGGACCTGAAACCAATGCGCCGATAATCATTCCACCGAGTGCCGCACTCATCACGGGTCCGAGTTGGGAGCGATCAATACCCCAATCTTGAGCCAAAGCAGGTGCAATAAAGCCCATTGCAGCAGTATCAATGCCATCGACAAATACGATGAGAAAACAAATGATTGCTATCATCCATTGATATTTACTGACAGGTGCGTCATTGATCAGCGCCTGCGCATCAATACTCTTGTTTGGGACAGCAAATTCCTGTGCCATAGTTGCCTCCTTGTAGGCGAATTCCTTTCAAACCCTTGCGGTTATATACTTTGAATAAACTTAGACAGTGCCTGATTGAACACTTGAGGCTGTTCAATATTGGATAGATGGGAAGCTGCCAAGATTTCAAGCTGACTGTTTTGAATGATTTGATGCATAAATTCTGCATCTTGAACTGTGGTCACAGGGTCATACTGCCCCGCAATAATCAATGTCGGGATCTGTATGTGATTTAACTGATCCCGGACATCTGCATCTGCTAATGCTCTACATGCATTGACATAACCTTGTGAGGGTGTCATTGCTAAACTTTGGATGGTTTTTTGCGCCAATACATCATGGGCATAATCAAAGTGTTCACTAAACCAACGGGTATGTGTTGTTTTCACGATTTCAGCCAAACCATGTTGCTCAACACCATCCGCCCGACTGTTCCAAGCTTCAGCTGTACCAATTTTTGCGGCTGAGTTTGCTACGGTAATACTGTGAAAACGTTCAGCATGATTGATCGCCAAAGCAAGCGCAGTAATCCCACCCATGGAAATGCCACAGAAATGTGCTTTACCTATGTTGAAAGCATCCAGAATATCCACTGCATCTTCGACTAGATTTTGCAAGGTCGTTTGGGCAATCACCTCACTCTCACCATGACCGCGTGTGTCATAAGTAATAATTTGATAATGCGCTGCTAAAACAGCAACCTGTGCTTGCCACATTCCATGATCTGTACCCAAAGAGTTGGAGAACATCAGTACTGGGGCATTTTTTAAACCTTGTACCTGCACTGCCAGTCGGTGTCCTTGACGGTTATTGATCATCATGATCTTTATTCCTCTTGTGCGGCTTGCAGTACTGCATCAATTTGAGCCTGAATATTGCCCAAATAAGATGTCGGGTTAAACAATCCATCCAATGCCTGCGCATCGAAGTAGGCATTGACTTGAGCTATCTCGGATAACACTGTTTTTAAATGTTTCTGTTCAGCCACGGCTTGTTGACATGCTTGCTCAACCAAATGATGTGCATTTAAACGTCCAATTTTTTTAGCAAGAGCCATCATGACTGCTTCTGCCATGATCAATCCCTGAGTACACTCAAGATTGCGCTGCATGGCAACTGCATTGACCTGCATATGTGCCAATACATCTTGTGTGCGTTCTAAAGCACCTGCGCATAACTGAAAAATTTCAGGAATTGCCAGCCATTCAGCATGCCAAGCCCCTAAAGCACGTTCATGCTCTTGCACCATACTTTGGTAAACACTTGCCATCAAAGCAGGAACGCGATTGGCTGCTGCAAGAATTGAAGCTGCTGCAACAGGATTACGTTTATGAGGCATCGTGGATGAGCCACCACGACCTTTTGCAGTCGGTTCAAAAACTTCGGCGATTTCAGTCTGCATCAGCAATGACCAATCTTTTGCCATTTTGCCGACATTGCCGACAATCAATGCCAGACCACTGGCAATCTCAACCATGCGATCACGCTCACCATGCCATGTACATGTGGGTGCGGTTAAATTGAGTAAGTGTGCATAATCTTCGACTACAACAGAACCTTGATCCTGTAAAGAAGCCAACGAACCTACAGCACCTCCCAGTTGGGCGGTTAAAACACGTTGCTGCATACTCTTAAGACGCTCAAGATCGCGCTGCAAAGCAGCTGCCCAACGGGCAAACTTATGTCCAAGCGTGATCGGTAAAGCCTGCTGTAACCATGTACGCCCAATCATGACTTGGTCACGGTATTGTTGTGCCTGTTTTAAGCAGACCTGAAAAGTCTGTTGCAATTGCTGCTCAATCAACAGCAATGCATCACGACACTGCAAAATGGTTGCGGTATCAATAATATCCTGACTGGTTGCCCCCCAATGCACATAACGCGCGGCATCTTCATCTTGCTGATTGACCAAGGCTGTAAATTGCTTCACAAAAGGAATCGCAACATTTCCAGCCAAACCAGCAGCAACAGCCAGCGCATCAATATCGATATGCATCAAAGCATCTCGTCCAATGCGTTCAATGATGGTAGCCGCTGATTCTGGAATCACATTGACCTGCGCCTGCGCTTTTGCCAAAGCCACTTCGGCTTGGATCATATACCCCACTAAAGCTTGATCACTAAAGATCGCAGTAACATCAGGTTGATAAAATAAGCTGGCATATAACTGGCTCATCACAGACCTCACTCTACGCGTTGAATAATCATGGCGATGCCTTGACCCACACCGATGCACATTGAGCACAAGGCATATTGTCCTTGGATCTGTTCAAGTTGGTTGAGCGCTGTGGTCACCAAGCGGGCACCTGACGCACCCAATGGATGACCCAATGCAATGGCGCCTCCATTCGGATTGACCCGTGCATCATCATCCGCCAAGCCCAAATCACGCGTCACCGCCAAAGCCTGTGCCGCAAAGGCTTCATTCAGCTCAATCACATCCATCTGCGCTAAACTCAGATCGGCCTGTTTCAGTAGTTTCTTGATCGCAGGCGCAGGTGCAAAACCCATGATGCGAGGTTCTATGCCTACCGTCGTCGATGCAATGATTTTGGCACGGGGTTTTAATTGGTATTCTGCAACAGCTTCATCTGATGCGATCAGTAATGCTGCCGCACCATCGTTGATTCCTGAAGCGTTGCCCGCGGTCACCGTACCTTCTGCCTTCACCACTCCTTTTAATTTTTGCAAGGCTTCCAGGCTCGTTGACGCTCGCGGATGCTCATCTTGCTCCACCACCAATGCATCACCTTTACGCTGAGGAATGGTCACAGCAACAATTTCCTGTTTAAAAAAGCCCTGTGCCTGTGCGGCTGCCGTACGTTGCTGGCTGTTCAATGCAAACTGATCTTGATCGGCACGCTTGATGTTGAATTGCTCAGCCACATTTTCAGCCGTTTGTGGCATGCTTTCCACACCATACATATCTTTAAGCTTTGGATTGATAAAACGCCAGCCCATGGTGGTGTCTTCAATCTTTTGGCTGCGCCCAAAAGCACTGTCTGACTTGCCCATCACATAGGGTGCCCGACTCATGCTTTCCACACCACCTGCAATGATCAGATCGGCTTCATTGGCTTTAATCGCCCGTGCTGCCATCGCAATCGCATCCAGTGAAGAACCACATAAACGATTGACGGTGGTTGCAGGCACTTCAACGGGCAGCCCTGCCAATAATGCCGACATGCGACCCACATTTCGGTTGTCTTCGCCTGCCTGATTGGCGCAGCCATAAATCACATCATCGACTTGCTGCCAATCCACAGTCGGGTTGCGTTGCATCAGGGCTTGAATCGGCACTGCACCTAAATCATCAGCACGTACAGCTGCAAGTCCACCGGCATAGCGTCCAAACGGGGTGCGAATGGCATCAATGATATAAGCATTTTTCATGTGTGTTTCCTTTTAATCCTGCTGTGTTGCATCAAGCAATTCAGCACCCGTCATCGACTGCAATTCTTCAAAGCTGAGACCGGCGACTTTTTCAATCACTTTTAAACCCTCTGAAGTGACATCAATCACACACAGATCGGTATAGATCCGGTCAACACATTTTTTGCCAGTCACGGGATAGGTCAGCTCAGCCACGATCTTGGGTTCGCCTTGTTTGGTCACATGGTCAGTGGTGATAAAGACTTTCTTGGCACCCACAGCCAAATCCATCGCACCACCCACCGCAGGGATTGCATCAGGTGCGCCGGTATGCCAGTTGGCAAGATCACCGTTTTCAGCAATTTGGAAGGCACCCAATACTGCAATATCCAAGTGTCCACCACGCATCATGGCAAAAGAATCACCGTGATGGAAAAAGCTTCCGCCTGTGAGCATGGTGACAAACTCTTTGCCGGCATTGATCAGTTCAGGATCTTCTTCGCCTTGGGCAGGGGGGGGACCAAACGCCAATAAGCCATTTTCAGAATGCAGGAATACATCTTTGTCTGAAGGGAGATATTTCGAGATTTTGGTCGGTAAGCCAATGCCTAAATTCACATAAGCACCATCGGGAATGTCTTGTGCAACACGTTGTGCAATTTGGTCACGGCTTAGTTTTTGATAGCTCATGCTGCTTCTCCCTGTTGCGCATTGACAGCAACCACATGCTGTACAAAAATCCCTGGGGTAATGATATGTTCAGGGTCAAGCTGACCGAGTTCTGCGATTTCAGAAACCTGTGCAATGGTCACATCTGCCGCCATCGCCATAATCGGACCAAAGTTTCGCGCAGATTTGCGATATACCAGATTACCCCAACGATCGCCCTGATGAGCTTTGATCAAGGCAAAGTCAGCTTTGATCGGATACTCAAGCACATAGTCTTTGCCGTCGATATGGCGGGTTTCTTTTCCTTCGGCAAGCAATGTACCAAAACCTGTTGGGGTGAATACTGCCCCTAAACCCATGCCTGCTGCTTGAATGCGGCATGCCAAGTTTCCCTGAGGAACCAGTTCCAGTTCAATCTTGCCTGCATGGTAGAGTTCATCAAATACCCATGAATCGGACTGACGAGGGAATGAACAGATGATCTTACGTACAGCTCCGGATTTGAGGAGTTTGGCCAGACCGTAATCGCCATTGCCTGCATTGTTGTTGACAATGACCAAGTCTTTGACGCCCAGCTCAATCAATCCATCAATCAGTTCTGCGGGTTGTCCTGCGGTTCCAAAGCCGCCAATCATAATGCTTGAACCATCCTTGATTTGTGACAAAACCTCTGTCAATGAGCCGGCACGCTTATCAATCATCTGACTACTTCCTGTACTGTGTAGCACTCAATTTTTCATCCTGAAAACCGATGAAACGAAGTTGAGTGTTTTGTTCGGATTTCTTCTCTTTATTCTTGATAAATTCTGACCAGACTTCTATCGTCTAAAAGCTATTTTGTGCGATTATTATTTTTAATGTTCGATCATCGAACATTATCCAACTAAATTAGTCGTGTTTCGATTAGAATAATTATTCATCAAAGGATTTTGTAGGAATGATCTAAATTATGGAAAATGATCAAAATAAAAATCGTCGCTTGATTCATCATCGTGAAAACAAGAAAGTGATTCGACATGAAGACTTTATCGCAGGTATTGCCAAAGGCTTGGCGATTTTAGATTGCTTCGGTCCTGAACGTCATCGTTTAAATATGAGTACAGCCGCAGAGAAAACAGGCATGACCCGTGCTGCGGCACGTCGTCATTTACTGACTTTGGAATACTTGGGGTATTTGGACTTTGATGGTCATTATTATTATTTAACCCCTAAAATTTTAAAGTTCTCAGGTGCGTATCTGGATGGCTCTCCACTCCCTAAAATTTGTCAGCCTTTATTAAACTTACTCACCAATCAAACATCACTGATTTATTCAGTGATGGTACTGGATGGTTATGAAGCGATTACCATTGCACGCAGCGCAGCGCATCAACAAACTGACCGTGTTAATCCGTATGGTTTGCATTTGGGAAACCGACTCCCCGCTCATGCCACATCCGCAGGTAAAATTTTATTGGCACATCTAAATATAGATGAGCAGAAAGAGTGGTTAGAAAAATATCCTTTAAAACGTTTGACGAAATATACCCATACAGACAGTGAAGCATTTTTAGCTTTGTTGCATGAGATTAAAGCGCAAGATTGGTGCTACTCGTGTGAAGAACATGAGTTAGGCGTGCACGCTGTTGCCGTACCGATCTATGATGCCAATGCCGATGTCGTTGCAGCTTTGAATATTGTGTCTCCAACGATCCGCACGACTCAAGATTATTTAATTACGCATATTTTGCCGTTGTTACAGGAAACAGCTCGCGACTTGAGGCAAGTGGTTTAGGTGGGCATTAGAAGTAAAGAAATTAAATTTTTGACTGTTTTTGAAAATAGGCATCTAAGTTAGATTAAAATCATCTGGTAAAATATATAAACATATTTCCAGTATTTGATTATTCGTAGTTTAGATCATTCTTCTTTTTAAAAATAATCCTCTGGATAAGGGTCTTTTCCTATTAAGCTTTTTCGATATTCCATTACACTTAAATGGACACCATCTTCAACATCAAAATCATGATAAAAATCTTGTTGCTTTACTTTTTCAAATTTCAATTTTTCAAAAACTTGCTCTGATAATTTACCTGTAACCTTATGTATTTTAAAAAAAGCTAGGAACATTGTAACTAGAATAAAAATAAAAAAGGATATATAAAAGAAACAAAAATATGACAAGTTTTCTAGACTTGTGAAATCTATTTTTTCCTCTGAAAAATAATCCGCAATAATAAAAAATAATAATAAGAAAAAATAGGCTATGGTTGTAAAGTAAAATGACTGTTTAAATATTGCTAATACCCCTTTCTTCATGGAACGCCCCATTTCATACATCATATAGAGTAAACCAGATTGAGGATCTAATATTGAATAAACTAAATGTCTTCCTTTTTCTTTTTCTATACTGATTACAGCTACTAAAGGCGTATCTTCCTTAAATTTTACGGTGGTAAATTGCCCTATAATTGGATAACCATTTATTTCAGCAGTAAATGTTTTTGCAACCTCACCTTGTGCAGCCATCAGCATAATGGGAGCATTTGTTGCCAATAAACTACTTGCAGTCAATGTCCCTAACATTGATGCACCTAATGCATCTTTATCTAAATTTTTAAGTGGATGTATTTTTGAATCTTCAATTTTAAGATTCTTTATAACACCTTCTATTACTAACATTTTGGTCATTTTTGCTTTTCTATATAGCTTTCTGGATATGGATCATCCTGAATGATTTTCCTATAATCAAATACAGCATCTAATAAAACTTTATATTCTTCACTGATGTGTCTGCTTGGCAATAAAAAAACCTCTTTGGGGTTTAAAAAACCGTATGATTCAAATATCTCTTCTGACTTTTCAGATAAATGTAATAAAGATCGTATTACTCCTTTCATAGCGTATATGCACAAAAAGTAGTAAACAATGAGGATACCTATCCATGATAAAATGAAATATAAACTGTAATCACCTATGTATATAAAAACGAATATTGAAAGAATCACAGTTCCAATAAAAATAAGCCTTGCCCCTTTTAATGCGGAGGCAGTATATGTAGTTTTTGAAGCCCCCATGCCTACTTGCATATGTAACAGTCCTGTTTTAGGACTCAGCATTGCATACACCTCATAAATATTGTCTTCAATATGCCTTGCAACACAAACCACAAATTCATCCTGCTCTAATAAAGCACGATGAAATTTAGCTAAACAAATTTTTCCGTTGATTTTTGCAACTACAGCTTGAATATGAAGTCGACTGTGTGAAGCGACAAAAACAGTCTGGGCGGACAAGGTAAGATTTGCAGAAGCACCACTGAGCAAAGCGGATGAGAGAATTTGGCTATCGCCACCTGTGCCTAACGTACTCATCATTTCATTATATATTTCTAACTGCTCTATACGACCTTCAAATTTTAATAATCTATTCATTATTTTTTACTTTGTCGAAATAATCCTCTGGATAAGGGTCTTTTCCTTTTAAACTTTTTCGATATTCCATTACACTTAAATGAACACCATCTTCAACATCAAAATCATGATAAAAATCTTGTTGCTTTACTTTTTCAAAATTTAATTTTTTAAAAATTTGTTCGGACAACTCTCCTGCAATTTTATAGGGCTTACTTAAAGCCAAATTAGTAAAGATAAGCAATAAAATAAAGAATAAAAAATAAGCAATTACAAAAATATATAACACATCTATATCTGAGAAAAAAAACTCTTCATTTAAAAATAGACCAGAAACAATTGAAATTAAAGCAACAAATAAAAAACTTCCTAATGAAAAATATAAAGCTTGTTTAAATATAGCTAATTTCCCTTTACTTACAGAGCGTCCCATTTCATACATCATATAGAGTAAACCTGACTGAGGGTCTAATATTGAATAAACTAAATGTCTTCCTTTTTCTTTTTCTATACTGATTACAGCTACTAAAGGCGTATCTTCATTAAATTTTACGGTAGTAAATTGCGCGATAATGGGATAACCATTTATTTCAGCAGTAAATGTTTTTGCAACCTCACCTTGTGCCGCCATCAGCATAATGGGAGCATTTGTTGCCAATGAGCTACTTGCAGTCAATGTCCCCAACACTGATGATCCTAAAGCGTCCTTATCTAAATTTTTAAGCGGGTATATTTTTGAATCTTCAACTTTAAGATTCTTTATAACACCTTCAATCACCATCATTTTGGTTATTCTTCTTTTTGAAATAATCCTCTGGATAAGGGTCTTTTCCTTTTAAACTTTTTCGATATTCCATTACACTTAAATGCATACCATCTTGATCTAATAGAGATTGGTTATAAAAATTTTGATTTTTAGTATTTTCAAACTTTAATTCATTAAATACTTTCTCTGAAATACTACCATGTACACGCACAGATCTAGATCCAAATATAAAACTAAAGAAGAATAAAAATATAATAAATGAGCTAAACCCAAAAATTAAAAATAAATACTTTATATTTTCAGTAGATATTGAACTTGATAGATTTTCAGAAAAAATATTTGCTAAAATAAATATACTAAAAATTACTATAAAAGTAAATATCGACCAAAATACACTCCATTTAAATAAATTTAAATAAGCACTCTTAATTGACCTTCCCATTTCATACATCATATAGAGTAAGCCAGATTGAGGATCTAATATTGAATAAACTAAATACCTTCCTTTTTCTTTTTCTGTACTGATTACAGCTATTAAAGGCGTATCTTCCTTAAATTTTACGGTGGTAAATTGCCCGATAATCGGATAACCATTTATTTCAGCAATAAATGTTTTTGCAGTCTCACCTTGTGCAGCCATCAACATAATTGGGGCATTTGTTGCCAATGAACTACTTGCAGTCAATGCCCCCAACATCGAAGCACCTAATGCATCTTTATCTAAATTTTTAAGTGGATGTATTTTTGAATCTTCAACCTTAAGATTCTTTATAACGCCTTCTATTACCAATATTTCAATCACTTTTAAATACTCTCTAATGCTTTAACAAATTCATCATCTTCCTCTTTTACTGTTTTATATTTTTTCTCACCTACTCCAAAAACTGTTTTTGTACACCATTTTTGCACATCGTTAGGTATAAACCATGTTTTTAAAACAATTTCAATTATTGCTATGCCTAAACCAATAAAGTTTAAACGTGCTGCATATTTAATGACATTATTAGTTAAAAATCTTGCTATTAAAGCTTTATTAGCACCCTCAGACAATAATTTAGAATGTAAAATTGGAATTCGTATTAACATACCAAAACCAACCAAAAACATACCTAGAGAAACTAATAACTTTGAGATCAATAAAGCACTTAACCATGGGTTTTTATCACCTGTCATTTCTTTTCCCAGTGCAGTAGAATCCGCAAAAAAACTAAATGCAGCCCCAGTTACAGCAAAAATACCGCCGCATAATCGGATTTTATTAGCTTTGTCAGCAAAACTTAAGGCTTCCATTCCGCCACCAGCAATATCGAGTACAACTGCTGTAGATGCAAATAATCCTGCTGTAATCTGAAAACCATTTTCCCAATTCTTTTCCGCCATAAACTTATTACTTTGAGTTGCTAGATTGATCAATTCAAATAAAGCAACAATACTGGAAATACGTATTTTCCCACTTTCTGGTGATTGATTCAGTATTTCTTTGATTTTCTTTGCAGCAGTATTTTCTTCTACTTTTTTCCAAGTCTTTTGGATTTCAGTCGCATTCAAGCGATTTGCTGCATTAGCATTGCGTAAATCTACATTATAAAGTAACGACCATTTTGGTACTTTATTTGTCAATAAAGATCCATGTGCATAAGCAATAAACGAGATTTTAGCAAGCCCAGCAGCCATTTTTGAATTAAGATTATATTGTAATGACCACTTAGTAACAGTTCTCGTTATTTCAGAAATCCAGTAAACAGATTTTGCTGGATTATACCATTTTAACTCATCAACTTTATATTTGCCCGTTGTCAGCCATTCATCCCATAATTGATCAAATGCAACAAATGTAGCAATTGTATTTTTTAACGTTCCTTGAGACTGATCCCAAGTCAGTGTCATCAATGAAGGAGCGCAATTATTGAACTTTTCAATTAGACTCTTTTGGTTATAGCAAACAGCTCTATAATATAAATTTTTATAATCTACTTTTGCAGCGCTTAACCATTCTTCCAATAATGCCTGACCTACATCAAAGCCCGACATTCCATGTAACATTGCCATAACATGAGTATGAAATAAAAAGCCATACTCTTTAACTTCATTTTGGTCATATGCATGCAAAGCTTGTAATAAGGCATTTGACTTCAACCAATTTATATGATCATTTGCATATTTCATTGCATTTGCTTTACCTGATTCTGTCAACTGCTTAACTTTTAAATCAAAGCTTTTTTTACTGTTCCAATCTATCTTAGGTTTATATTTCTCGTTCCAAACAAGTTCAGCTTTAGCTTTAGATGCAACTTGAATTTTATCTTTTAGCTTTTGAGGTTCAAACTTTTTATTATAATCATCCAAAACTTTTTGCTTTTCTGCATTTGAAGCTTTTTCCCATAGTTCATCCATTCTTTTTTGATATTCACGCTGGTCTATATTTGTCGCATATTTAGGAATTTTATCTTTAGCATATAAATATTTAACTAACTTTTCATCTTTCAATACATCACTATTTAATGCTTGATTAATTAATCCTTTTTCTAAAATTAATTTCAAACTATCAATAGAGTTTGATGAATTTAAGCGATGTTCATTGGTAATATTATTGTTATCCTTTTCAGCCAAAAAGCTCATTAGCTCTTTAAATTGTGAATTTCTAATTTCATTAATTTTTGTTGTAATTTTAATTGGATCATAAAGTGCCATACACGCAATACTTAAATTAAAGTCTGCAAATCTTTTCTGTGTATCCAATAACCTTGTACCATAACTTTTTTTATTATTGATTACATCAACCTGTTTAATACTAAAGCTATGGGTTTGACTTATTGTGCCATTTCTCCATTTTGATACTTCAAATTTTTGCCATTTCCCCTGTGAAACATAAGCTTCAGCATTCTTCATATACTCTTCAAGTTTAGCTTTAGATAACGGAGCATGCGTATAAAGAAGATAAGTATGTAATGCAGGATTGTTAGGAATTTCTTCAACTGTGACTAAAGATGCCTTAATAATATGTTCGCCAACATTACAACCAAAGTCTGGCGCAACTGAGGGTGCAGCATCTTTAACAGGATTAAAATATGATAAATACCCTTTATCATTAACAATATAACCAGACCATATTTGTGGTCCTTTAGCCCTCTTCACTAAGCTATAGATATAGCCTGTATTTACCATTTCTACAGTATATTTAAAATTTGATAATGGTATTTCTTTTACATTTTTTCCTAATGTGTCTAGTAATGCTGGTGCAACTGTTGAGACAGTGTATCTCACAGGTAAAATATGAAACCCTTTATTACGACAAAAATTTGGACAGGTTTTACCAGAATTCTTTGCTTCAGCTGTTTGCTTATTATTGGGAGTTGCAGTTTGTGCAACCATTGTAATAGTGTTTGCACCAGCAACTACTGCTTTTGTTTGACTTTGATTTCTTTCTTCTTCTTTTTTACGTGCAAAAGCTTCTTTATCGCCACCCATATTATTCTCCTTATTCAATTATTTCTGTTTTAATCAATGTCCAAGAATCTTCAGCAACAAAGTTCATTGCTTCAGTAAAATCGTATTTTTCAGGTTCAGTGTGCAAATATTTTTGCAATACCTTTTGTATATAAGGATGTTGCATAAAACTTTGCCCAAGTACCTCTGCGTATAATCCGTAACTCACTAAATCTGTATATTTTGTAATATGGTAATGCTCATGTGCTTGATATAAATTTTTTAAAATCTTTTGTATTTTCAGCTTGTTGTTGTCAATTTGTTCTAACTGATATGCACTTTTAAATACAATGTTACTGATTTCAATCAAATCTAAAGCTAAAGATTGCCGTGCACTAATCTTATTGATCGTTTTACGCACTAAGTTTTTCTGTGCAATATTATCCCACTGATAATACCCAGTAGGGTGAATAAAGTGCCATTGGTTAAAATTCCCCAATAAACTATTCATTTGTGGTTCATTAAAAATTTGATCCAAATAAATCATGACCCGAGGATCATACCATCGAAATAATATTTTAGATTCAATATCTTGTAATACTAAACTTGCTTTAAACTTTCGATTCAGTTCATCACTTTCATAATCAGAAGTCCCAAAACCATATACGAGATATTCATTGTTGCTAATATCAAAATTATGAAACAAATGCTCAGCAAGTTGTAATCCGATGTCTTTTAATATTTTTTCATCTGTTATTTCAATAAAAAATAGAGGCGTATCCTTATATCCATTACCTTTTGCCAAAGGGATATAAATGATCTTGTCGCTCCTCAAATTCTTTTTTAAATCGTCGAAAATGCGCGGTGCAAGCGTTTCATCCACCAATACCAACAGCCGTTCATGCTGCTGAAATACTACCTGCATTTTTTGATAAATTGCTTCAACTGAATAAAGTTCATTAGGTTCAATTGCACGTTGTAAATAATTTTCACTCATCATAAGATCACCTTTGCTGATCCATCTTGAGCAGCTTGTCCTTGTTTTGTAGAGCAATTAGGTAAATCTAGTGCAGGTGGGTTTACTGAAGCTGGTGAAGTCAGTTTCTGTTGTCCTGATTTGACCTCAAATAAACCACCCGTCGTCGCAAACACACCAGAACCATTAATCTTTAATTCAGAGCCATCACTAGTCAACTTAATTTCCTTTGGACTCATGATATACACAGTATCTTCAGTAGAAATGATTTGGATACCTTTGCGAGCAATCAAATCTGCACCATCCCCTTGGGCTTGGATCTCAACTTTACCTTTACCGGCATAAAGTCTTGCACCCTCTTGCGCTGCAAACAAACTGATCTTTGAACTTGCATGACCAATGAGTGATTTCTGAGTACTGAAGTTAATGCTATCACCAGCACTATGATTGATTTGCCCATCTGCTGAAAGATGAACATCTTCATTGCTTGCTAAACCAATAGAGTTAGGTGAAGTTAAAATCATTAACGCTTGTTTAAATGCTTTTGCTTTGGTTTCGCTTTCTTGTTCGATTTGCTCAATAAACTGTTTTAGACCATCCAACATTTCCAAAGGATCAGTTTGTTGGTTTTTAGCGACTTCACTTAAAGCTTTTGAATTATTCAGACTCGATTCTAGCTGCGATTTTGTTCCAGCGACATCTAAATGATCACCTTTGGCTTGGTCTTGGGCATAGGTCGAAATCAGTAAACCTTGCCCTGCACGTACTGCACCCCATTGGTCTGTACGTAATTCAAAACCCTCACCACGATCATCACTTTCTGCTTGATATTTTGGATGGCTGAGCTTTCCAAGATTCAGTTGACTGGCGCCATGGCTACTCTGTAACTGACTGCTAAGTTGCCCTTTAGTATCATCAAATCTGAGTTGGTTATAGCCGCTACCCTGATATTCCTTACTTTTAATTCCTGCTAATTTCTTGGTATCAGGCAGTTTGCCTTTACCATCAAACTTGGTCGGGCTTCGTTGTCCTTCATGGATTCGACCCACCACAAATGGTCGGTCAATGTTGCCATCAAAGAAGTCGATGACGACAATCTCTCCAATACGCGGTAAAAAGCGTGCTCCATAGCCTTCACCTGCCCATGGCGTCAAGACATCGACCCAAGCCGAGTCAGTGTCATTGTCGTTAGAACCTGCTCCACCATCATACGTGTTGTCTTCATTACGGGTAAACAGGAAGCGAACTTTGATGCGCCCCCATTCATCCACATGGATTTCTTCCCCACTCGGTCCAACCACTTTGGCACGTTGCGGTGATGCCATCGGGCGATGTTTTAATGGATTGTATTCAGGGACAATCGCAATATTGCGTCGTTGTACGGTCAGTATATTGGCTTGGCGTTCATCGCTATTCTGTGTGCTGATACTGCTTGTTTTCCAGTTGCTTTGTTTCAACAAAGCACTCACTTGATCACTTAGGTCTTTGGGGAGATTATTTTGATTGTAAAAGTCCTTTGCAGTGATTAAGAACTCTTTGTCTGCTCCTGAATGTTGGTCAATCTCAGGGTGTTCGTTAAATTCAAACCAATAGCCTACCTGTGTATCTCGTACTGTCGATACAGCAGTAAACTGTTTGGCTTGAGCATCATAGTAATTACTGAGGTTTTGGTTAAACCGCTCAACCTGACTGTTGCCCGATGGCGTTACCCCATCTTCACCATTGAGATCTTGTATCCATGCAGGGCTAAAGTGCCATGCTTGTTCCAAACCTAAACTGGCATTGTCATAGTTTTCACTATGGCTGTGTTTGCTTTGGACACTGCCTGCACCTTCATCCGTATCCAATACATCAGCTTGCCAACGCTGGATATGTACTGAAGTCGGTTGAAGTGAACGTTGTCCAGTAAAATTGGTGATTGAATCGCTCTTTTCTACAGCTGAGCTGCGATTAAAACGGATGCTACTGCGTTCTAAGGCACTAAATTGCGTGTTGTCATCGATTAATCTTAACTTTTGTGCTTGGATTTGTTCTGTTGTATTCGACACTTTGAGCTGTGCTTCATCAATCAGCCAGTTGATGCCCTCACTTCTCATCAAACGTGTTAGAAAGTCGAAATCGCTTTCAGATGCCTGCATGAGGAATGGACGGACATCATAATCTTTGGTCAGTCCGCTCTTATCTAAAGTGAGGCTTGAAGCAAACAGCGGGCTACGTTGCATCCACTCCTGAAATACAGTTTGAATGACCTCAACAGCCGATTTCGCCATAAACACTCTAGAGTTTCTACGCTGTTTCCATAGTGCAGTAGGATCTTCAACCTTGAGACGATAAATTGTTAATGCACCATCAGAGGCTCCCACCTCAGCTTTGGTCACAATACCTGAAATTCGATTCAACTCAGACCGATCATTCACAATATCAATCGCGACTTGAGACCCGATAAACTGTTTTAATGGTATTGCCCCATTCATTGAAAGACAGATCAGTTGTAAATCAACGCCCTCATTGATGGCATGTGTCCCATCAACCCGCTGAAGAAAGACTTGATTATTAAGATCATTATTACTGAACTGTGCATGTATGGCACGTTTTTGTGCCGTAAGTCCCAACTGCTCTAGAGCAACATAAATATTGTTAGACATGGTTTATTGTTTGATTTTAGATTGTGATCTAGTGTACTAAAAAATGGCGACAAAATCTATACAGACCTGTCTATATTATTTCAATAACATTGTTGAGTTTTTCTCAAAGCTCAGTTACATAAGCAATTTAAAATAAAAGAAAAAGCCCCTTTAAAAACGTAAAATTTCATTCTTTTCTTTGGGAAAACTGTGATTCTAACGCCTTATGTTTAATCATTCATCTCCCCCCTCTAAAATCATACATTTTTTAAAAATCTATTCGATGTTGCATCGTTTTTTAATGTACGAAAATTTGTATTTTTGTCATATCCAAACACATCTTTAACACTCAATTTTATTTATAATATTCAACAAAAAATGGATGTGTGAAATGAAAATTGATGAAGAATTGACCTTAAAAAAAATCCAGATATTTCTTGCTTTTATGCGCTGTGGAAGTTTATCTAAGACCGCTGCTGAAATGGACCTCAGTAATGTCAGTGTACATAAAGCCCTACATTCTTTAGAAAGCGTACTGCATTGCCCTCTGTTTAAAAATGAAGGTCGTCTCCTGATTCCATTAAAAAGCGCCTATGTGTTAGAGGAACATGCACAAAAAATTGTTCAAGACATTGTCACAACAGTAAACAAAACTCGTGAGGCAGCAGGCTTTGCCGCTAAAGTCCTCAATCTAGGCTCACTCTATTCATTAACGGTTAATACTTTACCAAGTGTGATCAGTGGGTTAAAACTCCGCCGTGGTGAACTGGATATTCAACTGTTATTAAGTTCCAATCGTGACTTGGTTAAAAAACTTAAAGCGACGGAATTGGATGCGATTATTGTTGCACTCAATGAGACGACACAAGATCAAGCTTTTGAACATTTACCGATGTTTGAAGATGAAATATTTTTAGCAGTCAATAAAAATTCAGCCTATGCCGAATATCCAGAAATTGATTTAAGTCTGCTTAAAAATGAAACTTTTTTAACCCTCGCCAAGGGCTTTGCTACACGTAGTGACAGTGATGTTATTTTTGAGAAAGCAGGCATTGACCCAAAAGTTTTCCTAGAAGTCAGCGATATTTTCACCTTGATCAGCATGGTCAGTTCAGGGGTGGGATTTGCTTTACTGCCGGGGCGTATTTCGACCATCTATGAAAGTTCAGTCAAACTGATCCCACTACACCCCATTTATAAAATTAAACAAGAGATTGGATTGGTCTTTTTAAAAAGCAAAGAACGTGATCCAAATTTACTGGCTTTGATCGCTGAATGCCGTATGTTTACCAAAAAGCTGCGACATTAAAAAAATAAAGGCAGCTCACCCTGTCAGGAGAATTGCCTTTTTTTATTCTACAGGGTGGATTTTAACCAACCAGTAGTTTGACACATAAGAATAGAATGGTAGGTCCCATCAAACAACCTAATCCCGTATGGAAAGTTGCAGTTAATGCACCATATGGAACCAAGCGTCGATCTGTTGCAGCCAAACCTGCGGATACACCACTCACTGTTCCTGCAAGTCCACCAAAAATCATCGCAGATCGAGGATTATCCAAGCCCATAAATTTAGCAGTCATTGGCGTAGACACCATTACACAAATTGCTTTGACCAAACCTGTAGCAATAGATAAAGCCATGACTTCCGAACTTGCACCAATCGCTGCACCTGTCACCGGACCAACGATATAAGTTACTGCGCCTGCACCAATAGTGGTAATACTGACAGCATCACGATAACCAAATAACCAGGCAAAAATGCACCCCACGATAAATGGTAGAATCGTACCGAGAAACAAGGCGAGGACACCAATAAAGCCTGCTTTCTTTGCCTCTGACGCTTGCACTTCAAATGCAGTTGCAACAATCGCAAAGTCACGCAGCATTGCTCCGCCCATCAAACCAACACCAGCAAATAGTGCAATATCGGTGATGCCCTTTTGACCGCCTGTCAAACTACCACCGACATAAGCCAGAATTAAACCAATCACGATTGCAATCGCAGATGCATGTACTCGCCCTTTGGTCAAATATTTAGATAGCTTTGTAGAGAGCCACATAATCAATGCGACCAAAGCAAATGCAGTGACTAATCCAAGATGAGTTAAACCGCCTAAAATCGTTTCAGCCATGCGCTTTGCCTCCTAACTCTGCCAAATCAAACTCTTCTTCTTTTGGAAGAGGCTCGCCTTTTTTATAATGGCTCAAGCCTGCAATGGTCAGTGTGCAAACGATAACGGTGGCAATAGCTGCAAATATCGCCATATGCCCACTTGAAACTGCTGAAATCACATTTTGTTGTGCGGCCATAGCAACCACTATCGGGATATACATGGTTCCCCAAAATACCACTCCTTTTTCAGTTTCAATGGTCATCAGACCGCGCTTCTCCATCCATATACGAATAAAGATAAGTAAAATCATGGCAATACCAACACCACCGACATTAGATTTTACGCCAAATAATACGCCCAACATATCACCTACAACGACACCAACCAGTGTACAGAGTGCAAGTAAACCAACTCCATATATAATCATGATAAACTCCTTGTTTCCTTTGACATTTTTCCCGCTCAGCGCTTTAATTTTTGACTAAACCGAGTGTGCGTGTTCCTTTTGCATTTCAACGATTAACGTATCTAAACGTGTTCCTTGAAAAGACATGACTGTTCCATCTGTAAATACTTTTTTTGCCAAACCTGTCAGTACAGTTCCTGGCCATGCTTCGATGTGTAGGCGTACTCCTCTTTCCCAAGCAGATTGAACGGTACTTTCCCAATCAATCACTCTGCTCATGTTAAATGTGATGTCGTCGATAATTTGATCCTGATGCACCAGTAGTCGTGCAGTGGTTCCACTTAAATAACGAATTTTGGGTGAACTTGTGCTAACTTTTTTAACCTCTGCATCAAGTATTTCAGCTTGGTGTTTTAACAGTTCACAATGTGATGGAACAGCTACGTTTAGCTTTTTGCCCAACACACCCTTTTGACGTGCGATATCTGCCACCTGTTGCATCGCAATGTCTGCGCCTGAAATCACAATCTGGTTTGCCGAGTTGATATTGGCAACATATACCTCTGGTTGATATTGCTGTACCTCCTTTACCCATTCACTTACGCTGCTTTTATCTGTCCTTATCAATGCCATCATTCCATATCCTGTAGGGTATGCGTCCTGCATCAGCGTTGCCCGACGAGCAACCAGTTTTAGACCATCTTCAAAACTGAGCACCTCCGCAACTGTAGCTGCTGCCCATGCACCAATTGAAAGTCCAGCAACATAATCAGGTTTAAGCTGCTGTTCAGACAATAAATGTCCACTGACCACACCAGCAATATAAAGACAAAGTTGTACCGCATAAGTCGACTGTATTGCTCCTTGCTGATCTAAAAGCAATACATCCTGTCCCAAAATTGTGGATGCACGCTCAAAATATTGGTGCACCGACGTTGTCTGCGGTAGATCATGTAGCATGTTGGGCTTTTGCGCACCTTGCCCCGGAAACACCCAAATCGAACTCATTGACTTTGCCCTATCCTTGCCACGGGTTATTAACTAAAACTGCACCTTGGTTGCGTTTAAGTAGAACCTTCCCTGTTGTTCTCACCCATTCTTTTAATGCCCCCCCCCCCCAACGGTGTTTGTAACTGAACATCTAAGGGCAAGCCTGTTTGTTGCAATTGTTCCCAGATCTCAAAAGCTTGTGCTTTACTCAAATCTTTAGGTGTGCGAATCAGTACATCGAGATCACTCTGTGCAGTCACGGTTTTACGCCCCGTGGCTAACTCAAACCCCATACTGCCTGTGTATCCCCACTGCAACAAAAGCATATTCATCTGCGTTTGTAAGTGCAGAATTTTTCTTGCCCATTGCGGAAATTGTGAAACGCCAAGTCCACAAAGTTGTTCAGGCTTTACACATTTTTCAATTTGCTGTTCAGGCATCATCAAGGCATAACGTTGGGATTTTTGCGTACCACGAACCCCAACAGGAATCATTCCTTGTCCAGAAACTGCACGACGAACAACAACTGGATCACCACGTTGAATCACATGATTCGCCCATTCAGGCACATCCAGAGGTAGATATTGCTCTGTCAGTCCCCAGAGCAGATCATGTGCTTGTGGCTGCATCAGATCGACCACTGTGTACGCATTAATTCACGAACACGCTTTGACATTTGTCTATTTTCACCATTCAAACGATGCTCCAGCCCAGTCGACTTTTGCTGTTGAATGTCAGTGATTGCCTGTGTGATCACCTGTTTGACATGGGCCAGATCATTTGCTGTAGGCTGATCCGCATTTTCTACATCAAGAGATGCTGTCAACAATCCTAGCGTGGCATAGCTTTGGATGTCATACGCCATTGGTGGAATACTGGCCGCCAATTTTTCCAACTCTTCTACAGTCCGAAGGGTGACACGAGCTGCCGACTCTTTCCCCATGGCATGAACCATCACTCCATCGTCATGAAGTGCAAAAATTCGATTGGCTTGATAACCATGAGCTAAAAATGCACCTGACATCGATTTACCCACCAACACGCTGATCACGGAATGCTGTGCCAACCGAGCACGCGCATAACTATCTACTGCACCTGCAAGAGCTTGATGTATGCCGAAGAGCTCTTCACGGCGGCCATAGGCCTGACTGGGTACATCAACAATTGCAACAATCGCACGTTTCTGAGGAGCATGCTGATCTGCTTGAATCACCTCATCCACAGCTTTGGCCAGAGTCCAACCTTCCAGTAAACCAACTTCACCTGCACGTGCACGAGGAAAGTGATTCTCCGTATTTACAACCACTGCAATCAAACGAGTAGGTTGATCACCCAGCACACCATCAGCGACCCAAACAGATTGGCTATATTGTGTTTGTTGCTGAAAACCTGCACTCAGTGCAGTAAACCACTGTTCACCTCGAATGGAGGCTTTCACTGAACGAACATCCATATTCATACCTGTTCTCCTCGATATACACCTTGTACATCTTGTGGAGTTGCTTGTTGTTCTGTTGCAAGCTGCTGAAGTTTTGGCAAATAAAATGCGTAGTTTGAACTACGATGAAGTTGCGGAACACCTTGTGCCAAATAGTCGATAATCTGTTGCTTAATTTGCTCACGATCATCTTCCACAAAGGCATCAGCCAAACCTGTTTTTACTCGCTGTTCTCCACCTGTGATACTCCAGATAAATGGGCGATCTTTTGAATCGTACTCATTCACACCCGCTTCTTGTTCAATCACTTGTGGACCATTCAATCCCAAGCGACCTTCTTGAGTCATGATCAAATAACTACACAATGCAGCAGCAATTGACATTCCACCAAAACACCCAACACTCCCTGCTATGACCGCAATAACAGGTTGATACTGTCTTAATGCAACAATAGCAGCTTGAATTTCAGCAATTGCAGCAAGCCCAAGATTGGCTTCTTGTAAACGAACACCACCTGTCTCCAACAACAAAATCGCTGCAGTTGGAATGCCTTTTTGATTGTCTTCAACAGCCAGCTCAAGCGCACTGGCAATTTTTGCTCCACCAACTTCACCTAAGCTTCCGCCCTGAAAACCACCTTCAATTGCTACTATTACTACAGGACGATCTTCTAAATGCCCCTTGGCAACTACGACACCATCATCCGCCTGCGGTACAATATTTTGTTGGATCAGCCACGGTGACATCACTCGTGAAAACGGATCAAGTAACTCTCGAAATGTCCCTGCATCCAATAAAGCTTTGGCACGCTCACGTGCACCCAGTTCAATAAAGCTTTGCTTGCTGAGTAAAGTTTCTAGATCAGCCACAGTTCACCTCCTCAAAAGCTTGCTCTAAACGTAAACGCACCACCCCTGGCGTTGCGCCAAAATCATGAATATCAATATGGACCGCTGGTGGAGTTTGCTCAGCAAACATACGTTCAAATACATTTTTCCAGCGTTGCGCACTGCCATCGACTGAAGTTGTTACTGCAATTGAAAGTTTTCCTGATTGATTTGGTTCCATTAAAATTTCAAGGTCTCCTGAACCCACGCAGCCCACCAATACCTGCTTGCTTGGCACTGAGCCAGCAGTAAATTCAAATTTGTGTATTTCCATTACTTCCCTTCCTGATTAAGATGATGTTCAACCCAATCCAAAAATATGGTTGCTGCAAGTAAATCTGCTGCTCCACCCGGCGAAGCACGAAGTCGCATTAAATCCATTTCCAAAAAGTTCAGCGCACATTGCCCTGCAACCGTTGCATATCCACCACAGCGAAGCACATAACGTGCACCCTTTTGCATACGGGTTAGACCCACTTGCCCTGCACGGTACAGCACACAGGTATCATCCAATATGCTCATCAGAGCCAATAATGCATCCACACGAGCAGCAAGTTCGTTGCCATATACCTGTCGGCTGTAGTGAAGTTGAGGTAAGGCATGCTCTACAATCGCAGGAAAACCTGCTTGTGCTTGAGCTTTCGCTCCTTTTGCACCGAGCTTTTGCTGTACCTGTTGCCCATGACTGAGCGGTTGCTGAGGAATGAAACGATCTTCTAATTTGGCAATTTTTCCAGCATGCTGACATAAATCATAAGCACGAATTGGAGATTGATGATGTATTGCCAGCGCTGTCGCTGTGACCAAAAGGCCCAAAGCCCAGATTGCGCCACGATGCGTATTTACGCCTTGTGTGGTCTCTAACATTGCTGCTTCACCAGCACGCCCGATTGAACCGATCACTTCACGTAAAGTTTGCAAACAGTCAGCGTGCAAAAATGCAGCTTGCGCCATTTGTAAAAACATCGGTCTTAAGCTATAAGCAGATTGCTCCATCAACACGAGGCTTAAGTCATCATGTGCCCCACTGCCACGTTGATCGACCAGTGCAGGCTTTGGTGTTAGATTAACTTCTGCGATCAATGCTTCTACAGCTAAATCAGCCAATAATGCACATTGTTGTCGAGAGTAAGGTTGAACATAGGCATTCATTACCAACTCCTGAATTTTGCAGGCGGTTGATACAGACCGTCTGACCAAGTGACTAAATCAGCAATATTTTTAGCGGCCAATAATTCACGTGTAGCATCCGTACGGCGAATACCTAGATCTTCTGGGAATGCGACCAGTCCTTCTCGTCTTAAACGTTCCGTCGTTTTTGGATGATGATTGAGACCAATATCAGTCACTCCTGCAACAGCGGCAATCATGTCTTGACGTTCTTGTAAACTGCTGGCTTTGTAGAGGTATGCAATACCATCTTCAGTCAATAAATGAGTCACATCGTCACCATAAATCATAATTGGAGCGAGTGGCATTCCGGCTTTTTTCGCGACATCCACAGCATCAAGTGTATTTACAAATGTCGGTTTGCCACCTTCTTGGAAGGTTTCCACCATTTGCACCACCAACTTTTTACCACGTGCCAAAAAGGTATCAGTCTCATTTGCCTGAGCAGGACGCATGTCCATCCATGCCGGTGTGGCATGTCGACGTCCACGTGGATCATGTCCCATATTGGGTGCACCACCAAATCCTGCCAAACGCCCTTTGGTCACCGTCGAAGAATGTCCAGAGCCATCAACTTGCAAGGTTGCACCAATAAATAAATCAACGGCATACTGCCCTGCAAGCTGACACATCATTCTGTTGGAACGTAATGATCCATCACGGCCTGTGAAAAATATATCTGGACGAGCAGCAACATATTTTTCCATTCCTAACTCAGTGCCAAAGCAATGCACACTTTCCACCCAGCCTGTTTCGATTGCAGGAATAAGTGTTGGATGAGGATTGAGTGTCCAATTTCGGCAGATTTTGCCTTTCAGTCCCAAAGACTCACCATACGTTGGTAGAATCAATTCAATCGCAGCCGTGTTAAAGCCAATGCCATGATTCAGTGATTGCACATTATGGCGCTCGTAAATACCTCGAATTGCCATCATTGCCATCAATACATGTACAGGCTTGATATGTTTTGGATCACGAGTAAACAAAGGCTCAATATAAAATGGCTTATCCGCAACCACGACAAAGTCTACCCAAGATGCGGGGATATCTACACGGGGTAAGTCCTGTACGTCATCAACCAATTCATTGACTTGAACAATCACAATGCCATCACTGAATGCAGCAGGTTCGATTAAAGCAGGCGAATCTTCGGTACTTGGGCCTGTATATATATTGCCGTGGCGGTCAGCCATAAAACCTGCTGACAAAACAACATTGGGAATTAAGTCAACCAATAAGCGTGAATAGAGTTCGATATAGGTATGAATAGCACCGACTTCTAATAAACCGTCTTCAATCAACTGACTGATGCGTAAACTCTGGGTTCCTGCAAATGAAAAATCCAGTTTTCGGGCAATCCCTTTTTCAAATAAATCCAAATGCTCAGGACGTCCGACACTAGGCATAATCATGTGCAAATCATGCAAAACCGAGGCGTTGGTTTGTGCCAGTGAGCGTGATAAAAAATCAGCCTGTTTTTGGTTGTTGCCTTCAAGCACAACACGATCGCCTGGAGTAATCAAAGTTTCCAAAACCTTGATGATGTCCTGTGTAGGTATAACCACACCATCGGTATATCTACGGGCTAGGTCTAGTTTGAGTTGTTTGGCGTGTCGACGTGTATTCCATATACGTTCTTTGCTTTGAACCGTTCCTTCCATGTCGCTTATCCTGATGTCGTATTTTGCTCTGAATCTATAAAAGCTTTTTCTGAGATTCTGATCAATCAACCTCAATACGACTTCATTCACTTCAGGTTAATAAAAAACATCAAGCATAAGAAATAAACCCTGCTGATTCATTTTCACCATTCGACATATCAACACAGCCTATTTTTTCATCTTTGAAAATAAATCTTTTCAATCAATCTACTGTTTTAGGGAAAAGCGCCTATTGAGGATTGTTCTTAACGGTGGGCAATATTTTTTCCAACAACACATTCAAATTATTGCAGCAGCATACTGTTCTTATTTTCAATGATTAACGCCTGGTCAGGCATGTGCAGACTTCTTTCATTTTATTTTTAAACTGAGTTTCAAGTCTTTTCATTTTTTAAGATTAACAATCGAATTTTAATTATTTTTACCGTAAAAATTAACCCTCTAAACTCTGCTTAATTTTTATAAAATCAAGTCGACACGTATGTCTGGTAAAAATCTTCTTACAACACTTTCAATTGCTTTATTCAGTCTTTCTATTTCAGCTTGTCATGACAGTGATTCAAATGAATCCAATACAAATGTTGAAACCCAAAAACAACCGAACATTTTATTTATCATGGCGGATGATCTCGGCTATTCAGATTTAGGGGCTTTTGGTGGTGAAATTCATACGCCAAATCTTGATGCGCTAACCCGAGAAGGACGCATTTTGACCGATTATCATACTGCCCCCACCTGCTCACCAACTCGATCACAATTGATCTCTGGAACTGATCATCACTTGGCAGGCATTGGTGCTATGGCAGAACTTACTCCTGCACATTTAAAAGGACAACCTGGATATGAGGGCTATTTAAATCAACGTTCACTCTCAATCGCAGAGGTGCTCAAAGACAATGGATATCGCACCTATATCAGCGGGAAATGGCACTTGGGCTTAACTCCTGAAACCAATGCGCATGCCAAAGGTTTTGACCATTCCTTTACCTTATTACAGGGCTTGGATTTACATTTTAAACAAGCACCTACTGCCTATAAACGCAATGCCACCTATACCGAAGATGGCAAACAGGTTCCAATTTCGTCGCTTCCTGATGATTTCTTTTCGACCAATTATTTTACCGATAAGCTGATCAGTTATTTAGAATCAGGTAAAAATTCAGGTAAACCCTTCTTCGCTTATGCAGCTTACACAGCGCCACACTGGCCAATTCAAGCACCTGTAGAATATCGAGATCGTTATCGTGGTGTCTATGATGTAGGTTACGATGCTATTCGTAATGCCCGTATTGCACGACAAAAACAGCTTGGACTTATTCCTGCCAATTTTACGGCTGCCGAACCAATTGAGACAGAAAATGCCCCTCAAAAATATGGTAAATGGAATGAACTTTCTGCTGAACAAAAGACCCTTGAAGCACGCAGGATGGAGGTTTATGCAGGCATGGTGGAAAATTTAGATGCAAATATTGGTCGTGTCATTGAATATCTCAAACGCAATCACTTATATGACAATACCTTGATCTTCTTCGTGTCTGATAATGGTGCTGAAGGCTTTATCCGGGGGAACTATGGTACAGAATCAGGTTTTGATAACAGTGTGAATAATGTTGGCTCGGCAAGCTCCTATCATTATGTGGGTCCACGATGGGCAGAAGTCAGCGCAGCACCATTCCATTTATGGAAAGACACTGCCGGTGAAGGTGCAACCACTGCGCCTGCCATTGTCAAACTTCCAAACC
Source organism: Acinetobacter sp. Res13-Abat-PEC15-P4-01 (assembly GCF_015676285.1). NCBI lineage: Bacteria > Pseudomonadati > Pseudomonadota > Gammaproteobacteria > Moraxellales > Moraxellaceae > Acinetobacter > Acinetobacter sp. Res13-Abat-PEC15-P4-01. The sequence continues at coordinate 35,835 of NZ_JADAIN010000053.1, forward strand.
AGACCAAAGCTCAAACAACCCATCATGGTTTTGCTTCTGTACTGGATGTTTTTCCAACGGTACTGGACTATGCCAATATTGCAGTGCCACGAGGTCAATACAAAGGTCGCCAAATTAACACGCCGACAGGTTACTCTTGGAAATCTGTTCTTGAAAATAAAGCGCAAATGATACGTCCAGCAAATTTTAATTTTGCTGATGAGTTACATGGCAGTAAATATGCGCGTCTAGGAGATTGGAAAATTGCCTTACAAGGTAAAACAGAATTAGGGACGGGAACATGGGAACTCTATAACTTGGGCACTGATCGGGGTGAAACCAAAAACTTGGCGCAAGACAACCCGGCAAAAGTACAGGAACTTATTGAGGTATATAACAAATACACTCAACAAAATGGAGTCAAGGAATATAACGTTCAATGAAGTTTCAGCCTATTTTCACCTTATTCTGTAGCCTGTCATTTATGGCAGGCTGTGGTAAGGTACAACCTGATCGTCCCTCATCCCAGCAACACCCCCAACTGACTCAGCTTGGTTCATTAAAGCAATGCCAACAATATTCAGGCTTACCCGCGGGGTGGAGACAAAACTCAACAGCAGGCATGGTAAAGATTCCCAAAGGTTCTTTTCAACTGGGTTCCAATCAAGCGTATCCAGACGAAATCAACTTTGGAGCAAAACAGCGTCAGGTTGAAAGTTTCTGGATTGACCAAACTGAAGTGACTGTCGCTCAATTCGCCAGTTTTGTAAAAGCAACCGGCTATATCACCGACGCTGAAAAACAGCATCAAGCTGCCGTGTTTTCCCCAAATACACAGACGCCTCATCATTGGTGGAAACTCAAAGCGGACTATACCTGGAAAAGTCCAAATGGTGCAGAAGGACAAGCACCGCTACCCGCCGAACCTGTTCGTTATGTTACAAAAAATGATGCCGAACATTATGCTGTTTGGCTCGGGCGTGATTTACCTACTGAACAAGAATGGGAATATGCGGCAAAAGCAGGATCAACTACAGATACGCCATTACATCAAGCGCCAGAGGATGCACATCAACACCCGCAAGCCAATTATTGGCAAGGTGAATTTCCATTCACCAACACACAAGCAGATCACTTTGAAGGCATAGCCCCAGTGGGATGTTATCCTGCCAATGCTTTTAAATTATTTGATATGATCGGGAATGTGTGGGAATGGACATCATCCATTTATCAAGGCGCACATGATCAGCACATGGGAAATTATGCAGATCTCCGTCAACAAAGTATTGCGGGTACACAGTATGTCATTAAAGGCGGTTCTTTTCTATGTGCATCCAATTTTTGTTCTCGTTATCGCAACAGCAGTCGCTATCCTCAGGAGTTTGATTTGGCTGCGACACATGTTGGCTTTCGAACGGTTTTACGGGAGCCTTAAAAGTGCAATAGACAAAAGGCAGAGTGTTGTAAAGCATAATGTTCTATTCACTTATTCTTTATATTTCAATCAAAAGTGTCATATCCCATTGTTTCAGAATGTTGAATATCTATCGTCAAACACCTGATTATGCATGCGCGTGATTTGATTTCAATCATTCATGTTCAATGAATTTTATGCTTTTGTACAAATTGTGAGAAGATTTGGGGATTCATTTATTTCGTCCTTTTGAATCATCACTGGTTTTTCTAGCCTGAGGCGACACGAATGTCACCCTATTGAGCAGCCAGATATCAACAAAAACAAAGGATTAAATGTGTTGCTTGCGGTTGACGAGTTTTGCAGTGAACAGCGATGTGACTGCGCATGATAGTTCCCCTTGAGGAGCTTCGCTCCTCGTCCCGAAAGAAAGATAGGGTTAGCCACAGGCTGATTCTAAAATTGAGTGAAAAATTAGCCATACTCCGCCAAGATTTTTTCAACAGCTTAACGATATGGTTGCATCGAAGTCAGATGAATCATTACTTTGCTACTTGATCCAGTTTTTTAGCAAACTGTTGAAGATCGGTCATTCGGATACTGGTTTTGCCTTGACTGATTACTTGGAATTGTTGAGCAGCGTTTTCCTGCATTTTAATTTTTCCTGATGCTATATTTTGGTCAAAGCGTTGCATAAACTCATCGACATATTCCTTCTCAGTCACGATATGATCACCGTTGGCATCTGTTGCGAAATATTGTTTGTCTCGTGCCGTCAAGTAATCACCAAGCGTAACGTAGCTTTTTCCTTGACCATATTGTGCAATGAATTCTTGCGTATTGCTCGGCATAGGCATTGAAATGGGTAATTTCATTCGGAAACCGTCATGGGTTGTATTGTTTTTACCCGAGAGTTTGGCATCTTCAGCATTGACCAAACCATCCTGATTCTTGTCAAACTCATTAAAAGTTTTTAAACCCGTTTCTTGGAACTCTTTTAAGGTCAATTTTTTATCCTTATTATTATCCAGAATACCAAAACGTATATGTGCCTGTTTTTCAGACATTTCTCGACGCTGTTTAAGGAGAGGCTCTAAACGTGCCTGCTCAAATTGAACAAACTGCTGTTGTGTCACCTTTTTATTTCCCTTGAATAATTCAGCATAGTCTTGAGAATATTGTTTACTCAAACTTGGACTTGCTTGATCTTTTTTACTCGGATGATAAAGCATATACAAGGCATATGCCTGTTGGTAAACATTCGTCTGTGCTGCTGTTTCAGCAATCGTTGATACGGGACTGGTCATTGCTGTGAGAGTTACAATCAAGAGTGCCAATTTTTTCATGTTCATTTCCTTAGATACAGATACTTTCTAGATTTAAATTTACTCGATTAAAAAAATCTTGCTCGCAGTTGATGAAAAAATTAGTATTTAAATTCAATACTTGCGACAATATTACGACCGGGTTCTGCAGCACGGTCGATGATACTTGTCTGATTTGCTCCAGTAATCGTACCGACTGCTGCATAGTCCCAATAAGTCTTGTCAAAGATATTATTGAATGCCACATTAAGCTTGGTGAACGTATTGACGTTCCAATAGGCAGACAAATCAAAAACGGTATAACCAGCGACATTCTGATATTTAATGTTATCTTGATAAGACGTGACGTCCTGGGTTGCTATTCTTCCGCCAACCGCTGTAGCCGTCATCCCCAAACCAAATACTTTATTCGGATCATCATAGGCAAACGTCAGGCTTCCCTTTTCGGGTTGAACTGAATTCACTCCACTTTTGCCGCCATTTTTGTTTTTTGCAGATCCTTTGCTCTTACCTGCGACCACTGCCAAACTATAACCATCGGAACTAGAAATAAATTGGCCTAAATCAATTCGCGTGGAAAGTTCTGCTCCCCAAATCTGTGCATCAGCGAGATTCTCAGCTCTGTAGTAACCATAAGGAAATTGTGGCGTTGTTCCATAATTGTAGTAATCAATAAAATCTTTGTATTTGGTATAAAATCCTGTCAGATCAAATTTGATTCCATCAATTGATGTATTTCTTAAACCTAGTTCAAATGCATCACTGCTTTCTTTTTTCAAGTTAGAATTACCAATGACGATATAACTCGGATTTCCAGGCGTGGTTTGGTAAACCCCGCCAATTTCTGTTGGAGATGGAATACGGTTACCTCTCGAATATTTTAAATAGCTGTAATTATTAGGCGTGAATTGATAGCTGGCTGAAAAGCTCGGAGAAACATAATTATAGTCCTTCGCCTGAACATCACTATAAGATGTGATCTCAGGTCTAAATTCTTGCCGTTCAACACGGACAGCAGGCGTTAAAATTAAATCACGTCCCAGTACATCGAAATTAAACTCGTCTGATGCATAAGCAGAGTAACGTTTCAGTTCAGAGTTTAAGAGATAGCCACCTTGATAGATGGTTGAAATTGTTTGACCATTACGTAAATCAACTTTAGTACTTGCATATTCTTTCTTATCTGCGGCAATACCATATTTTAGTTTCTGATTTTTAAACTCTTTTTTAGCCTCAACTTTTAAGCCGATATTTTTCTCTTTATAAGTTGTTGAAAAATCACGTGCAACCGTGGCACTGTTCATAAAGGTTGTTGCAGTATCGTTATTCGATTGCTGATACCATATTTTGCTGTTCAACTGATCAAACATCAGAAAATCATTGGGTCTGTAGGTATGCTGGATACTGAATTGTGTTCGATCAATAGCTTGATGCTGTTTAGCATCACTTTTAAAATTAGAAAATAAGTTTGCAGCAATATCTTTGGTATCCGTTTTTTTCTGATAATAATCTGCGGTAAAATTAAGTTGATGTTGATCTGATAAATTCCACAATAAACGTGTTAGCACTGCATCTGAAGTCCAGTCTGATGGGAATGCAGGTGTTTTTGAGTTTGGCTTGGTTTCATTCCCTTTACGATGGGCATAGGCGACAAGTCCTTGGACATCATCGTGACCAACAGCCCCAGTGACCGATGATAACCACGCTTGGTCCGCAGAACTGTAGCCTGCTTTTACAGTGCCTGCGACTGTTTTTCCATCTACCAAATAGTCTTCTGGTGATTTATTTTTAAATGAAACTCGCCCTCCAATACCATCTGTGGAAACATCTGTCGTGCCTGAAACAATATCTACCGTGCTAAACATTTCCGGTTCAATATAATCTCGACCGGCGCCACGTCTGCTCATACTCTTTGGTGGTACATAACTACTAACGGTTGCATCTGCCAAGTCAATGCCATCGACATCCAAACCAATTCTATTTGCATCGATACCACGAATGTTATAGCTGCTTGTTCCAGTGCCATCAAAAAATGTCCCCCCACCGCCAACGGAAAATGGTGCATTCACCAATGGCAAATATTTCACAATACTTGCCATATCCGTTACACCGGTTTTATCCATATTGTCTCGACTGATGGAGGTGCGGCTAACAGGCGCATCATTTTCATACTGCGCATAAACCGTAATCGTGGCTAGGGAATTATATTGAGGATCAGATTTAGTTTTTTCCGAACTGTTTTCTTCTGCATGGCCTCCTGAACTCGTGCCTGCTGCCATCAATGTAAACAGGCAGAGTGATAAATAACGCAGTTTTAAGCCCAAACGGTTCGACTGAGTAGTTTGATAGAGTTCAAAAGGATGTACTTTCATGAGCGAGATGCCTTTTATTAAATGATATTGATAATCATTAACTGTATGTATTTTTGCTTTATCCCATCGTAAAAACATAACGTTATACAAATTACAAATGTACACACAACTTAATAAATGAGAATAATAATCAATTAGATTATTATTTACAATATGATTTTTTTATGCTTGACCTTCAAAAAAAATATAAATCACTCATTTTTTTCATTTCAACCATTCACCAATACTAAACAAAACAATATTTTATTTAAAATAAATTAAACACAATCATCATGATTTAAACAATAAAAAAACATGTCCACAGTATCTAAAAGCAACATATTTTCAGTGATTTAAACAGTATTGCTGATGAATCCAAAGTGTAATAACAATAAAATTGCTTGGCGCGAATTCAAATTTTCTGCTCGATGTTTTTCAATTGATTGATTCTTTTTTCACAAGCTCTAATAACCAATCACTAAACGCTTTGACTTTGGGTAATTCATTATTCTTTAATGAAACGAGATAATAATGTTGTTCACATTTCAACTCCATGTGTTGAAATGGCATGATCAGTGCACCATTTTTTATATCATTTTCAATTAATTTTTTTCGACCCATAGCCATTCCCAGATGATTTTTTGCAGCCGTCAATGCAAGCTCAGAACGATCGAAACTTAATTGAAATAGATGTTCTATATTGACTTGAAAATGTTGTGCCCAGCTATTCCATTCACCTGTTCCCGTACCATGACTCCATGCCTGACAATCATGCAATAATGTACAATATTCTAAATTACTTAAGTTATTGTTAAGTCCAATCTTTTTAGCATACTCAGGACTACAGACAGGGACAATTGATTCATCCATCAAATATTGATAATTAAGTTGATGAGAAGGTTGATGGTCAAAATATAAGGCAAGATTAATTCCAGCTCGCTGAAAATTTACATTTTCATTGCCCGTCAAAACAGTGAGCTCAATATACGGATAACGTTGTATAAAATCAGGCAAATGGGGTAATAACCAACACTGTGCGATTGATGGTCTTGCATATAAGGTTAAAGGACCAACCAATGATTGATTTTTCAATGCATTGATTTCAGTATTTAATAAATCTAGGGAAGACTGTAAAGCTTCAAGAATACGAGTGCCTTCAGGTGTGAGCCTCACTTTACGGTGTAGGCGTAAAAAAAGTTTGATTTCAAGTTCTTTTTCTAACAAATTAATTTGGTGACTGACTGCACCGGGCGTTATAAAAAGTTCTTCTGCGGCTAAAGCAAAGGACTCATGTCTTGCTGCAACTTCGAAAGTATACAGCTTTGAAAGCTGCAAACCTGTCAGGTTTTTATAGGTGCTGTTCATACATTTACCTTTAGAGCTTGAATAAACGTCTATTCAATTGTTCATCCTGTTGGATTGCCGATCTTGATCATGCCCCATTTATTTAGAATCTAAATATAGGAGGAATCTTTTTAGATTGCATGAAGAGAAGTATTTTTAATGACTCCTGCAATGATCAGCCATAGCAAGCATCAGTGCATTCTTTTCACATGAATGAGTTTAATGCATGGATCAAATTTCTTCGTTTGACAGATTTTTCAAATTTAATTTCAATACATCAATCCTCAAACTTTGGGCATAAAGGCACATGCTGCGTAAGCAATTTCAAAGTTACGGCAAAATGATTAACACTATCGACTGATCTATGGCGATTTGCACAGATGATCTCAGCACTCAGGAATATTTTTATGGATGCTCAACATATTCAGCAATTAATCGCTCGATATCCTATCGTGGCTGATCTCATCTCATTAAAAGAAACAGTGTGGTTCAATCCAAATTTTACATCACTTACAGATGGACTACCTTATGTAGGACTTGGGCAAAAGGATATAGAAGATGCCAGTCAACGTCTAACTCGTTTTGCCCCTTATTTGATGTCTGTCTTTCCAGAAACAAAATCGTCCAAAGGCATCATAGAGTCAGAATTGGTCAGCATTGCAAATATGCAGCAACGCTTAGAACAACATTTTGGACAATCAATACAGGGACAACTCTGGCTGAAAAAAGACAGTCACCTTCCGATTTCGGGTTCGATTAAAGCGCGAGGTGGGATTTATGAAGTGCTTTACCATGCTGAAAAACTTGCCATTCAAGCAGGATTATTGTCGCTTGAAGATCACTATATGAAACTGGACAGCCCAGCATTTAAATCCTTTTTCAACCAGTACAGTATTGCTGTCGGATCTACAGGAAATCTGGGGCTTTCGATTGGAATCATGAGTGCGCAACTTGGTTTCGATGTGACTGTACATATGTCAGCAGACGCACGCCAATGGAAAAAAGACAAATTACGTGCGCACAATGTCACCGTCATTGAATATGCCGAAGACTATGGTGTCGCAGTCGAGCAAGGTCGAAAATCAGCGCAGAACAATCCAAATTGTTTTTTTATTGATGATGAAAACTCTCAAACACTTTTTTTAGGCTATTCCGTTGCAGGACAACGCTTAAAACAGCAATTAGATGAAAAAAATATTCGAGTAGACCAAGAACATCCACTATTTGTCTATTTACCCTGTGGTGTCGGTGGAGGTCCAGGTGGTGTCGCATTTGGTTTAAAAATGGCGTTTGGTGATCATGTACATTGCATTTTTGCTGAGCCGACCCATTCACCATGCATGCTACTGGGTGTCGCGACGGGATTACATGATGAAATTTCTGTTCAAGACTTAGGAATTGATAATATCACTGCCGCTGATGGTCTTGCTGTTGGACGAGCATCCGGTTTTGTTGGACGGGCCATGCAACGATTGCTGGATGGGTTCTATACATTGAGCGATGAAAGCATGTATTTATTATTAGGAATGCTTAATGATTCTGAACAACTGAAATTGGAACCTTCTGCACTGGCAGGTATGCTTGGACCAGTTTTGATCCATCAGTCCCAAGACTATGCAACACTCCATCAGCTTAGCCAAAAACAATTAAAAAATGCCAATCATATTGTTTGGGGAACTGGAGGAGGTATGGTTCCGAATGAGGAAATGGAAAATTATTTGGCTCAGGCACATACTTTAAACAATACAGGGTAATACCGCTTCTTTAGCATTCAATTTGATCATGCAATATAGGACTATATCCAACCCATTATCTCATTATCGGCTATAGCCCTTTGGTTTTTTTGAGTAGATTAAACAATCCCACCATTTACCCGAAGTACTTGTGCATTGACCCAATTACTTGCTTCATTAACAGCAAAATCCAGCACTGCGGCAATATCTTCTACAGCGCCTAAACGCTCTAAGGGCGAAGCTTTTGTTAAACTTGCAATAACTTCAGCACTCTTGCCTTCTAAAAAAAGTTCTGTTGCAGTAGGTCCCGGTGCAATGGCATTCACCGTAATATTTTTGCCTCTTAACTCTTTAGCCAAGATTGCAGTCAAGGCTTCAATCGCAGCTTTTGAAGCAGTATAGATGCCATAACCTTCTAGTTTCATCCCGATCACACTGCTGGATAAATTAATAATTTTACCGCCCTTTTCTAATCTTTTGGCGGCTTCACGCATAGTATAAAGTGAGCCTTTGAGATTAATTGCTAAAATTTGATCAATACTTTCATCATCGACTTGCTCAATCTTAGCGAGTTTCATGATTCCGGCATTATTGATCAGAATATCCAAACGACCATAGGTCTGGATTGCATAATCAAAAAGCGCAGTAACTTCACCGGAATGACTGATATCAGCTTTAAATAGACTGACCGTACCCCCCATAGCTTGGATATTATTCAAAACATTCTGTGCTTCTTGATCATTGTTGGCATAGTTGATAATGATCTTATGCCCTTGTTGTGCCAATAAACCTGCTGTAAACGCTCCGATTCCTCTTGAAGCTCCCGTAATAAGAATGACTTTTTCATGCTGTATGTGATTGACTGTATGCATCGTAATGACCTGTTCTGATGAAATATACGTATTGATCAGTTGTATGATACTGTTCATTTAAAACATGATAATCTCTTGGTTTTCGACATCTTTATCCGAAAAATACAAACAATTGGAATGCGCAATGGATAAATTAAATGCAATGTCCGTTTTTGTACATGTGCTTGAACAACAAAGTTTTACGAAAGCTGCACAAATTTTAAATCTGCCGCGTTCAACCCTGACAGATGCAATTAAGCAATTAGAATCGCAATTGAATACACGTTTATTATTTCGTACTACACGACAAGTCAGCGCGACTCACGAGGGGCAAATCTATTATGAGCGTTGTAAATATATCCTGGATTATATCGACCAATCAGACCATGGTTTTCTCCATGCAAAACCTCAAGGGGTGCTGAATATAGCAGTACATGGTGTTTTCGCAGCCCATTATATTTTGCCCAAATTACAAGATTTTTTAACTGAATTTCCTCAAATTCAACTACAAATTTCCGAAGGTGATCGCTATGTCGATCTCATCAAAGAAGGCATTGATTGTGTCATTCGTATTGGTCAGCTCAACAACAGTGAGCTGATTGTTAGGCATCTTGGCAATATTCAACAGGTCACCTTGGCCAGTCCTCAATACTTGCAACGCTATGGCATACCTCAAAACTTAAAAGATCTAGACTCACATTTTATGGTTGGCTTTTATTCATCTGCTCGACAAAAATCGCTCCCTCTCGAATTTTGTGTGGATCAGGAAATTCAAAGCTTTGATTTAGCGACCAAAATTCAAGTAAATGGCGCCAATACTTATACAGCAGCTGCAATTAATCATTTCGGAATTATTCAAGTGCCACTTTATGGCCATCGCTCCCAAATAGCACAAGGCAAACTTGATCAAATCTTAACAGCCTATCCTGTACCCTCACTTCCTGTGTCTTTACTCTATGCTTCAAAAAACTTACTTTCACCCAAACAAAAAGTCTTTATTGAGTGGATTGTTCAATTATTTAATGACAAGCCTTGGCATGAATAACATTAGAAAACAGCAGATACTGCTTATATAACCAAATGCCCAGTGCTGAGATTCATAAGATTGCGCTCTGATCTGTATATGATCAGCCATCCTGATGCCTTCACTTTTAGACCATATCAGTAATTTTTATTCTAGAATCAATGAATATAAGCAGATGTATCTATATAGAGACTTAAACCGCGGCATGATACTTGAGAAATCAAATAAAACTGTTTGATTTCTAAATATCGTCAAAGCACCTGATTATTTATACCTATAATTTGATTTCAATCATTGATTTCCAATGAAATTGATGCTTTTTACAATTTTTTGATTTTATTTTTTGGCTCTTAAATGGTCTTTTTCTGATCAAGCAACATGGATGTCATCATGTCGAACGGACGTATACGAGCAAACAAAGCTTTGCTTGGTTTGCAGTGCAGGATTCTGGTTGAACAAAATTGCTTGATCAAAGTGAGGCTCGCTCTACACAAATCTATTTAAACCTTAGGGTTAAAGCGCAGCAATCAAAGCTTGGTATCATTCAATAATATATTTATCGCATGGATTCTATTGATCAACAGAAATTATATTTTGCTGGATACGCTTTTTAAAAAGCTTGACTATAGCGATCTCGAATCATTTCAAAATCACCATCGCTATTCACTATAGCGGGACAAGCTTTTAAAATTCAACAGTAAATTGATTCAACAAATACGATTATGGCAAATCCAGTTCAGCTCTCATTTTCAACGTTTTTAACAACGCTTGATTACGTGTCTCTTGAAGATTTCTATCACCTAACTTGTTAATAAACTGCTGAGTTGCATCATCCAACATATCGATTTTTTCTTCAGTAAGTGTATAGGGCTTCATATCAGCCCACCATTCTGACATTGGCTCACCTAAATGATGCATAGCCGCTTTAAAACCCTGCTGGTTGGCCAGTTGCATATTGAGATAAGGACCAAAGATTGCCCAACGTAGTCCAGGTCCATTGGTGATTGCAGTATCAATATCTTCTGCACTGCATACGCCTTCAGAAACCAGATAAAATGCTTCTCTCCAAATCGCTGACTGTAAGCGGTTTGCCACATGGCCTTTGACTTCCTTTTGGATCAAAATCGGTTTTTTACCCAATGATCGGTAAAACTCAAAAGCATCCTGTATATACCTTGCCTGTGTTTTCTCGCCACCAATAATCTCCACAAGCGGCAATAGATGTGGCGGATTAAAAGGATGTCCTAAAACAATTCGTTCTGGATAAACACAATCTTGTTGAATGTCGGATATTTTTAAACCGGATGAGCTTGAAGCAATAATCGTATCCCGAGGACAATTCTGTGTGAGTTGCGCATACAGGTGTTTTTTTAAATCAATTCTTTCTGGACCGTTTTCTTGAATAAAATCGGCATCTTTGACCGCATCGACGATATGTCCATAAAAGCTTAAATTGTTTAAAAGATCTGTAATATAACTTTCCGAATCACCCTGTTTGTGTTCTTGCAATTCAAACAGGTCTCGTAAATAGATTTGAACTCTATTGTTTAAATTGTGTTCTGCATCAGGTGCTGGATCAAATGCACTGACCTGAAATCCTTTACTGAGATAGAAAGCAGCCCAACTTGCACCAATTACACCAGTACCGATAATGGCAATCTTATTGACTGATTTCATATATACACTTCCTCTTGTCCTTGAAAAATGTGGGGAATATCTTGATATTTAACAGTGAAAAATAATGCTTTTATAGCGGCAAGACTTGCTCAATTTTGTGGAGGACTTCGTCCTCCACAAATAATGATGATGAATAAGCAGATCTTTCCGCAGCGATATCAACAGCGAGAAAATATAATTATGATTGGATGAATATTGACACTATTGCGCTGTATAACCACCATCCATCACCACAGCTTGACCTGTAACTCCTGCTGCTTTCTCAGAAGCGAGGAAAATTGCATAATCTGCGATTTCTTCAACATTGAGTAAGCGCTTTTGCGGCACCATGGCTAAAATAACATCCTCAAGTGCACTGGTTTCACTTACATTACGTGTTTTCGCCAAGTCTTTAATCTGACCACGAACCAAAGGCGTATCCACATAACCCGGACATAATGCATTGACGGTAATACCATCGCGCGCAGCCTCTAAAGCCGCTACTTTAGTTAAACCGATCACCCCATGTTTCGCACTGTTATAACCTGCTTTTCCTGCAAAACCGATTAGACCATTGATCGAAGCCATATTGATAATACGACCGTACTTTTGTGCTTTCATGATTGGAAATGCATGTTTAATGCCAATAAAAGAACCCACCAACATCACATTTAACAACTTTTGATAAATATCCGTTGGAAATTCTTCAATAGCCGCAACATGCTGAAAACCTGCATTGTTGATCAGGATATCTAAGCGTCCATAAGTAGAATGGGCTAAGTCTATTGCCGCGGCATAGGCAGTTTCACTAGATACATCACAGGGTGCAGATAATGCTTCAAATCCATCCTTTTTTAAGGCAAGAACAGCGTCATTGCATTTATCCGCATTCATATCTGAAATGACCACTTTTGCCCCTTCAAGTGCGAATTTTTTAGCGATTTCAAGTCCAATACCACTTGCTGAACCTGTGATAAATGCAACTTTATCTTTGAGAAGTTGACTCATGTTTGACTCCCTGTGTTGCTTCTTCAATATAAGCTTAGACAATACCAAACCATGTAAATGCTGCAATCGCAACAAACACGGCAATCGTTTTAATGATCGTAATGGCAAAAATATCTTTATACGATTGTTTATGGGTAAGTCCTGTTACGGCAAGTAAAGTAATGACTGCACCATTATGCGGTAAGGTGTCCATACCTCCTGATGCCATGGCAACAATACGATGCATCACTTCGGCAGGAATTCCCATTGCAGCAATAGCAGCATTGTATTGATCGGCCATCGCACTTAACGCAATACTCATCCCACCCGAAGCAGAACCAGTAATCCCTGCTAAAACAGTGGTGGTCACTGCACCATTCACCAATGGATTGGAAAAAGTATGTCCCAAAGCATGACTAATAACTGCAAAACCAGGCAATGCCGCAATGATGGCACCGAAACCGTACTCAGACGCGGTGTTCATGACCGCAAGTAAAGAACCACCGATACTTGCATTTACGCCTTCTTTAAAACTTGTGGAGACACGGCGGTAATCAAACATGATGGCGGTAATAATACCTACAATTAATGCCAAACCGACCGCCCAAATTGCTGATGTTTTAGCAACATCCACCGTATAGTTTGCAAGTCCAATCGCATTAAAATCAAAGCCGTTCGGATACCATTGTTTAATCGCAGTGGATAAATATTTATTCATCACCGCCACTAAAATCAATGGAACAAATGCCATGAATTGGCGTAGTCCAGAACCGTTATCCTGTTGTTGAGACTGACTTTCGAATTGTTGTAGTTCGGCTTCTGTCAGCGTGATACCCGAAGTAAATCCATCACCATTGCGAGCAGCAACACGACGACGCCACTCCAAATAACTTAAACCGACACCCAAAACAAAAATTGCCCCAATAATTCCTAAAAAAGGTGCGGCATAAATATTGGTTCCGAAAAAAGTAGTCGGAATCACATTTTGAATCTGGGGTGTACCTGGTAAAGCATCCATGGTAAACGAGAAAGCACCCAGTGCAATTGTGCCTGGAATCAACCGTTTTGGAATATTGGCTTGTCTAAACAATTGGTTTGCAAATGGATAGACTGCAAAAACCACCACAAACAAACTCACTCCACTATAGGTGAGAATCGCGCCCAAAAGCACAACTGTCAGCATGGCATTTTTAGAGCCGATCAGTTGGACAATGGTTTTTGCAATTGATTCTGCAATACCGGACATTTCAACCACTTTACCGAAAATTGCCCCAAGTAAAAAAACCAGGAAATAATCTTTAATAAAGCCCACCATTTTTGGCATGAATACACCAGAATAAAATGGCAGAACATTGGCTGGATTGATCAGTAAGACGGCGAATAAGGCACAAATCGGTGCCATGAGAATCACAGAAAATCCTCTGTAGGCGGTATACATCAACAGCCCCAGAGAAAGCAAAATTATACCCAGTTCCCACATATTTTTTACTCCGTCCTTAAAGCATATATGTCTAAATCCACCTTGTTTTATTTCAAATCATCACAAGGCAATCCCATTGATTGATATGAATGGGTCATTCAATAAATAAAATGGATGCTTAGAAAAATTAATTTTCGTCAATATATTGAGCTTTTATAAATCGTCCAGATTTATAAATTGGAATATCCATGTCCAAATTATCGATAAAACTATAATCCAAATTTTTAGGGATATTATTTGAAAATATTTATCAGTTAATATGAAAAGCTCATGAATTGGAGCAGATTTATATTGCCGTTTGTTCAATCGGTGCTGAAATAAAAAACAAACTGATGATTTTCAAGATCATTCAACAAAAACCGTCCATTGATTCTTTTAAAAACTTCGGATTAAATTTATTCATTCGTACACAGTCAATATTGATTCACCAGAAAACTTAGATTAACCCATTAAAAAAATTAAACTTTTCTTAAGTTTGTACTATTCCATTGAAATTGGCTTATTGACTAAACCCATTATTATTTAAGCATCTAAATCATTCGCTATACGATCAAAGATCCTTGGTTTAGCGTATCATAGGGTTAAAGATCAATGAGGTAGACTTATGACACTCAAACAATTAAAAGCATTTTTGGTTCTTGCTCGCACATTAAACTATGCCAATGCTGCCAATGAGCTTTGTTTGAGTCAATCAGCTTTAAGTTTGAGTATCAAAAGCTTAGAAGATGAACTCGGTGGCAAGCTCTTTAAACGTAATACCCGACGTGTCGATCTTACTGCGGAAGGAAATGCTTTAATTCCATTTGCCAGAAAGCTTTTAGCCAATTGGGAAGATATGGAAAGAGATGTCAAACAACGTTTTAAACTGCATCGAGGAACACTCAATATCGCCTCCATGCCCTTTGCAACACATGCTATTTTACCTGCGGTACTGAATGAATTTAACAAGCATCATCCCAATATCAATTTTTCAATCCATGATATTCCCAATGAAAAAATCATCGAAAA
The DNA here is from genome assembly GCF_015676285.1 of Acinetobacter sp. Res13-Abat-PEC15-P4-01. NCBI lineage: Bacteria > Pseudomonadati > Pseudomonadota > Gammaproteobacteria > Moraxellales > Moraxellaceae > Acinetobacter > Acinetobacter sp. Res13-Abat-PEC15-P4-01. The sequence continues at coordinate 50,987 of NZ_JADAIN010000053.1, forward strand.
AGTACAAGAAGGTATTTTTGAACTCGGTATTTGCTTTGAACCTCAACACAATGATCAATTAGTGTTTAAACCATTTTTCAATGAAGATTTTTTGGCATTGCTTCCGAAAGATCATGTACTGGCAAAGCATAAAGCAGTGACATGGCATGAGTTATGTTCTTATCCCTTTATCACCTTACAGAAACCGTCAATCATTCGACATGTGGTCGAAGAAAAATGTGCCCAGAATGATTTAATTCTGGATTTAAAAATTGAGTGCCATCAAATCAGTTCACTTTCCCATTTTGTGGCTTTTGGGATGGGTGTCAGTGCAATTCCACGGCACTTTCAAAATTATATTGATAAAGAAAATAATCTGTTGATTGAAATTGAAGATAGTGAAGTCAGTCTTCCTGTCGGGGTGATTTATAAAAAAGACTTTGAACTCTCCAATATCTCCTCCCAGTTTATCGACACCTTGTTGACCTATCCGTTTTAAACCTTTTTCTCCAGAACCGTACTCAGTGTTCCTAAAGCAAAATTAATGAGTTTTTCTCATTGAACATTTGAAAGAATCAATTTCTAAAATTATTTACGGAGTGCTAATAATAAAAGTTCTAAAGGACATAGAGTTAAAACGATGAACAAAGTTGTCGCGAGTGCACATGAAGCTTTAGCGGATGTGGTTGCAAACAACCAGATTTTTGCTGTAGGCGGATTTGGATTATGTGGAATTCCAGAAGCATTGATTGATGCTTTAAAAGAAACTGGTGTAACAGGGCTAACCTGTATTTCAAACAATGCTGGCGTCGATGATTTTGGTCTGGGTAAACTGTTGCAAACCAAACAAATCAAAAAAATGATTTCATCCTATGTTGGTGAAAACAAAGAATTTGAACGTCAATATTTAAATGGTGAACTTGAAGTTGAACTGACGCCTCAAGGAACATTGGCGGAAAAACTCCGTGCCGGTGGTGCAGGTATTCCTGCCTTTTTTACCCAGACAGGTGTGGGTACACTGGTTGCAGAAGGAAAAGAAACCCGTAATTTTTCGGGTAAAGACTATATCCTTGAACATGCATTGGTAGCAGATATTGCCTTGGTAAAAGCCTACAAAGCAGATAAAGCCGGCAATCTTATTTTCCGTAAAACAGCCCGTAACTTTAATCCGGAATGCGCTATGGCTGGCAAATTGACCATTGTCGAAGTTGAGGAAATTGTTGAAATCGGTGAGCTAGAACCTGATTCAATTCATCTTCCTGGCATCTATGTCAATCGTATCGTCTTGAATGCACAACCTGAAAAACGAATTGAACAATTGACATTGAAAACGGAGGCTTAATCATGGCTTGGACGCGTAATGAAATGGCTGAGCGTGCTGCTCAAGAACTAGAAGATGGTTTTTATGTCAACTTAGGTATCGGCTTACCGACACTGGTTGCAAATTATATACCTGAGCATATTGATGTCTGGCTTCAATCTGAAAATGGTTTATTGGGAATAGATGAATTTCCAACTGAAGAAACAGTAGATGCAGATTTAATCAATGCAGGCAAACAAACGGTCACTGCACGTAAAGGAGCTGCATTTTTTTCCAGTGCAGAATCTTTTGCCATGATTCGGGGCGGTAAAGTGAATATCGCTATTTTAGGTTCGATGGAAGTCTCTGAAAAAGGTGATTTAGCTAACTGGATGATCCCAGGCAAAAAAGTCAAAGGGATGGGAGGTGCCATGGATTTGGTTGCAGGTGTTCAAAAAGTCGTTGTGTTGATGGAACACTGTGCCAAAGATGGCAGTCCTAAAATTGTCCCAGAATGTTCACTCCCCCTTACAGGCAGATTGGTTGTCAATCGCATTATCACTGATCTTGGCGTTATGGATATAACGCCGCAAGGGGTCAAATTGATTGAACTGGCAAAAGATGTCAGCCTAGAGCAGATCCAGTCAGCAACAGGTGTAACCTTGATCACAAACGGGCTTCAAGCTTCTTGATTAAGCAATACCAAAGAGCTGAAATTATTTTTCAGCTCTTTCACTTTTGTTTCAATCCAATTCAATCACGGCATAATTCAAATCTGCACGCCACCTAGTTTTGACCATTATTGCCCCATCTCATATACGCCTCACGTTGACTTAAACGTTGATAATAAGTTTTGACATTGGGAAAATCTATTTTTTCAAATGGTGTTAAATACCAACGTTGTACAGACAACCCAATCACTATATCCGCCAAAGAAAATTTTTCTCCTGCGACATAAGCTCCCGTTTTTTCTAATTGTTGATCGAGGATATGCATATGTTTGGTCCAAGCCTGAATACTTTGTTCAACATATTCTAAGTCTTGGTGTTTGGGTGAATGACGAACCAAATGCATTAAGGCGTAAGTCCAACTATTGTTCAATTCAATGCCTTGCCAGTCAATCCATTGATCCACTTCAGCACGTTGCCTGGCATCTAGAGGATAGAGATGTTGACCACCATATTGATTGGCTAAATATCGAATAATCGTGTTGGATTGCCACAACACAAAATCATCATCAATCAGTACGGGTATCGTGGCATTGGGATTTAATTTTAAAAATTCCGATGTTTGAGGAGATTGAAAGCCACGACCCCAATCTTCGCGTTCATAAGCAATATTGAGTTCGTCACACAACCACAATAATTTTCTAACATTGATTGAATCAGTTCTTCCAAGAATTTTGATCACAGACCATCTCCTATCCAATGCAAACAATATAACTGAAAATAACGGGAAGCATCTGTATTGAAGATAACATCATAAAAATATGATTGAAAAAAATCGTGATTTAAGACTTTAAAAAACGCAAAAATAGGAGCAATTCAATCTTCTTACTGTCATATGAGAATTAAAAAAATTGCAATATATAAAGACCTATAGAACACAACTGATCAGAAAATCATCTAGACACTCAAATTAAAGTGTAAACTTACAGATATAATCAGTGGGTAATCGATACTAAATCATATGATCATTCAATTGAGTAAATAAATGATGCCCAAATGTAGCTAAAAAGTATTTTTATCCAATATTGTCATTCACAAACAATACAATGACCTATCCGAGATTTTGAGGTTGTACTTTTGGATAAATTTGCCCTTTTAAAAAATATTCAGGAATGGTCTGATCAGTATCCATGGTTAGAAATGCTGACATCATTATCTATTCTGCTGCTTTTCGCATTTTTAGCAAATTTTATTGCAAAACAGGTCGTTGTTCGTGGGATACGTAAACTTATTTCCAAAATGAAGTTTGCTTATAGTGAAATTTTCTCTGAGCACAGTGTTATCCGAAGAGTGGCGAACATTGTTCCAGCGATTGTTATTTTAAATGGGATCAACACAGTTCCTCATTTGTCTATAAAAGTAGTCAGTCTGGTTCAAATGGCTGCACAAGCCTTTATCTTTCTGACCATTGCTCTTGCGATCAGTGAGCTGCTCAATGTTTTCAACCTGTTCTATCAACGTAATCCAAAGTCACTGAACAAGCCTATTAAAGGTTATCTTCAACTGGTCAAGCTGATCGTATTTATTGTTTGTGGCTTATTGGTATTGGGTACATTCCTGAAGAAAGATGTGTTTACTCTGCTAGCAGGATTTGGTGCCATGGCAGCAGTATTGTTATTGGTTTTCCAAAATACCATTCTTTCTCTGGTCGCATCTGTACAGATTTCTTCTTATGATATGGTCCGTATTGGCGATTGGATTGAAATGCCGTCATTGAATGCAGATGGTGATGTCATTGATATGTCACTACATACCATTACTGTACAAAATTTTGACAAGACCTTTACCACAATTCCAACCAATAAATTGGTGACCGATACCTTTAGAAACTGGCGTGGCATGAAGCTATTAGGTGCAAGACGTATCAAACGCTCCATTTTTATTGATCAAACCAGTATTCACTTCATTACTCAGGAAGAACAACAGAAATTAAAAGAATTCCTATTACTGGATCAGTATCTGGACAATAAGCAGTCTGAACTTGAGAGTTTTAATCAGCAGTTTGAAAATCAGTCTGTCTATAATCAGCGACGTCTGACCAATATTGGGACCTTCCGAGCATATGTTGAATTTTATCTAAAACAACATTCAGGTATTGCAAAAAACCAATCGCTCATCATTCGCCAGTTACAGCCCACCAGTGAAGGCATACCTCTCGAAATCTACGCATTTGCCAATACGACGGTATGGAATGATTATGAGGCAATTCAATCTGATATTTTTGATCACCTGATGGCAATTATCCCTGAATTTGGATTGAAAATTTATCAGGCACCTTCTGGTTCTGATTTACGTTCATTATCCCCCCATTCATCCAACCATACATCTGAACGCTTATCATGATGAGGTGTTGGTCAGGAGCAGCTCTGTTCCTGACCAGCGATATAAAGCGTCACTTATCATGCATAACATTCAGCATATTCTATAAAAGATGGATCAATATTTTCACTCTGACCGCTGTTTCATACAAAATCATTTCCAATCTATTGTCCTCCTCTATAGAGGATTCAACACGATTTGAAATACACACCACACTCCAATGCATCCGCTGAAAGTCTGATGTTGATTTATTCTTGATGGTCAGCTGTTTTTATTTAACGTCCCAATACGTGCAAGTCACTGTTAAAAGGCACCCTTCAATCTATTTCGGAACAGCCACTCGAAATTTATATATCAAATCATTTTAAAAGAAAAATGATCTCAGCATTCAAAAGCATAGTTTATAAAATTTCTAGCGCCCCTAAAACACAGATAAAATTAGTCGTAGTTTATATTGACAAAAAACTAGGACAAAGTTAATCTGTGTTTAATCAATAAGTGCATGCGAATATATGGCCTATATTACATCTAGCGTCGAATACGCCCTTCACTGTCTTATGTTTCTTGTGAACAATGAGCAAAAGGCTTTGAGCAGTCGTGATCTTGCTGAACTGCAAGGTATTTCATCCAGTTTTCTTGCAAAGATTTTTCCTAAGCTTGAAAAAGCAGGGATTGTTGTCGCACAAGAAGGCATTCGTGGGGGATATTTGCTTGCTCGCCCCGCTGAGGAAATTAGTTTTTTGGATGTGGTTCAAGCAATTGAAGGTGAAAAACCACTTTTTGACTGCCAAAACATCCGTGAAAAATGTACGGTTTTTGACAATAATCCACCGCCTTGGGCAACTGATGGCGTATGTGCGATACATGCGGTCATGCAACAAGCTGAGAAAGCCATGCGTAGTGCTTTAGCTTCACATACGCTTTTGGATATCGCTGAACGCTTTAGTCGAAAAGCGCCTCAAACTTTTTTCAGTGATGTAAATGGATGGATCAATCATCGTATGCAAGAAAGAACAACGAAGATGCGAAAAGCCAAGTCTTCCTAAGAAAACACATCACGTTTTTTAAAAGGTTTTAATCTTCCGTTTCTGGATCAGTAAACGCTTTATAAACCATGCTCTCTACTTTGATCAGGCCAGAGAGAGCTTTCACTCACCCAAAATTCAAGATGCTTAAAAAACAATCTATTTAAAAGGAAATCCCAATGAATAAACGTATCATTGTTGCAGGTTCAGGTTTTGCAGGTTTATGGGCGGTCATATCTGCTCAAAGAGCAATTGCCTTGGCAAATCAAGAACAGAATATTGAGGTGATCATGATATCACCAACCCCCAACCTCACGATTCGCCCTCGTCTCTACGAACAATCTCTGGAAAATATGAATCCTGATATTTCTGCTTTGCTTGATGCAGTCGGAGCAACATACATCTCAGGGATCGTAGAAAATATAGATGAGAATGCCCAATCCATAACAATAAAGAAATCAAACAACCAGCAAGAAATTCTGAACTATGATCGATTCATTTTAGCTACAGGGAGTCGTGCGTTCATACCGCCAATCTCTGGACTTGCAGAATATGCATTTAGCGTGAGTGACTTGGCGGATGCTGAAAAATTGGATCAACATCTGAATGATCTAGTGAATCAGCCCTATAGCAAAGCGCGAAATACAGTAATTGTCGTGGGTGGAGGTCTCACCGGTCTAGAAACAGTGACTGAAATTCCAGAACGCTTAAGAAAGATTCTAGGTACAGAGCAAGAGTTACGTATCATTCTTGTTGACACTTCACCTGAAATTGCAATTGCGATGGGTCATGAAGCCGCAACGGTAATTCAGAGCGCTTTAATTGAATTGGCTGTTGAAAGCATAGCGGATACAAGAGTGTTGTCACTCAATGGCAATGGCGTAACATTGTCCAATGGCGAAACCATTGAGAGCAATACAATCATTTGGACAGCAGGTATGCGTGCCAATCCATTGACTGCACAAATTTCAGGTGAAAAAGATAATTTAGGTCGAATCCTTGGTGATTCTTTCCTACATGCCCCATCTTCCAAAAATATATTTGTCACAGGCGATACCGTAAAAGTTGCGACGGATGATGTTGGTCACTTCAATGTGATGTCTTGCCAACATGCAATGAGTCTCGGTCGCGTTGCTGGACATAATGCAGCAGCAGAATTAGTCAGTCTCCCATTGCATCCTTATAGCCAGCCTAAATATGTCACATGTTTGGATTTAGGCGCATGGGGAGCTTTATATACTGAAGGTTGGGATAGAAAAGTATGTGTAACCCGTGCGGAAGGTAAAAAGATTAAGCAGGAAATTAACACGATTTGGATTTATCCACCTGCACCAGACCGTGATGCAGCTTTTGCTGTTGCCAATCCAGATTTTGTGATTGTTCCTTAGGAACAAGGGTTACTCCGTGAAAATCAAATCGTGAAGGATTTTTTCTTTTCCAATTAGTTTGATCAAATCTCTATAAAAACTAATCGATTATTTTTATCTGATTCTTTGAATCAGATAAGCGATAGACAAAAAAAAGCCCTTGCAATCACAAGGGCTTTCTTAGATATTTGGCGGAAGCGGTGACAGTCAAATTAAAAAACATGAATTGTATTAGTTCAGTTCTGATCAGACATTGATCTTGAAAAAGAGAAAGTTACCCATTTTGATAAAGGTTATGACTAAAATCAGTCCATTCATGTTGCAATATCTCACCAG
>NZ_JADAIN010000054.1:0-67703 GCF_015676285.1 Acinetobacter sp. Res13-Abat-PEC15-P4-01
TTGAATATTGATTTCATTTTATAGCTTGATAAATTTTCTAACAATTCTATATGGGATTGAACTAAACATTCAAAAATCTATTCAATAAATTCTAAATTTCAAAGAATTTGTAAACAAATAGCCACTATTTATTGCTCCATATTTAGCAATTTACACTCTCTAAAGTGATTCAAAAAATAAAAAACTCAGCCCTCGAAGGGACTGAGCTTTTGAAAACTTATTTAAGAAATAATAAAATCTAAATTTCTCGTTTAGTTTATTTCCACTGATATCCCACAGATACAGCACCACCAATATTGCTACGACTATCTGCGGAAGCGCCCATTTTCCAGACAATTTTATTGCTATCAGTAATCGCACTGATGCCTACGGCAACTGCAGTTTCACCACGATAACCAGAAAGACCCGCACTCATCATGCTCATACCTGCTTCAGTCGGTTGCGGTAAATTCCCTACAGCCATTGCACCTGCAATTCCTGCATAAGTATCATTACGTAAATCTTCCATATTTTTATTGGTGTTATAGAACGCTTGTTCTAGATTCGTTACTCGAGCATCAACAGCACCTAAAGCATCTCCTACATTGTGATAAGTTCCACCAGCAACATTATAAGTAGGTGCAGCAATTGTACCATCTGGATTTAGCGCTGAACCTCCACCTAAATATTGCGATACATGGCTGTTGGTTTGGTGCAGTTGTGAGCCATTGACTGCATCCGTAGAATCTTTACTGATTGTCCCATTGGCCAAACCACTGACTTTATTGGTGGTACCATCAATAGCAACTTTACCCACATTGACCTGATTCGCCATCACCTGATTGGCTGTGACTTGGTTTGCGGTTACTTGATTGGCTGTTACAGAGTTCAGTTTAATATCATCCGCCAAAGCCACTTGATAGTTATTTGAACCATTTGCATTGGTAGTACTGCTCACTACAGTATTTTTACCTGCAGATACACTGGTTTTAGAACCTGCAACCTGCCCCTGTATTGAAGCAATCGCATCATGTACATTGTCCTTACCCGTGTTACCAATGTTGCTGGTGCTGATCGTACCATCAGCATTGACTTTAGCATTTCCACCTAAGGCTGTTGCGACACTTTCAGCAGTACCATGCAACTGGCTACCATTGACTGCTTCACTTGAAGTTGCACTGACTTCACCATCTGCCAAACCAGTAATTTTATTGGTTTGTGCATCTGCTTTAATCCCACCGACTGTCACAGAATCAAAACTCACATCCGCTTTGGTCGCCACTTGATAGTCTGTTGAACCATCTGCATTGGTGGTTTTGGTCACTGTGGTATTTTTACCTTGAGAAATTGTACTTTTTGAACCCGCCACTTGTCCCTGTAAAGAAGATATGGCTTGGTTGGTCGCATACAATTGTGAACCGTTGACTGCATCTGTACTGCTTGCACTGAGTTGCCCTGCTGCAACATTGATGATTTGTCGTTCACCACCGACTTTCCCCACACTCACGACACCATTGGCTGCTGACCCTACGCCTGCAAAGGCATAATCTTGACCAAGAATCGTCACTTTAGACTCTGAAGTCGCTGCTCGATCAGTAGATTCATGACCTAACGCAACACTGTTGGCTTGAGTTGTGGTGATATTACTACCGAATACAGACGTATTGTTTTGAACCACCTTATTGTTATTGCCAATCGCAATTGCATTTTCACCTGCTGCACTCGCGCCTACACCCATGGCTACAGCATTTTTACCTGTGGCTCCATCATTGTTGTAGTTACCAGCTTGTGTTCCACCATCATTGACACTGACATAGTGGGTTTTGCTGTCTGCAATGGCTTTATTGGTTGCATAAAGTTGTGAACCATTCACCGCATCTGTACTGGTCTTACTGACCTCACCTGCAGTCAACCCTGTTATTTTACCGGTTGCACTGTCGGTGATCACCGTGCCCACTGTGGTCTTGTTAAAGTTGACTTCTTTGGCTGTTGCAATGTTATAAATGCTTTGACCGTTGGCACCTTTGCTTTCGGTCACAATCATGTTGTCACCTTGAACCACTTCGGTTTTTGCTGTCGCTGCCGATTTACCTACTTCAGTAATCGCTTGATTTGTTGCATAGAGTTGTGAACCGTTGATTGCATCTGTGCTACTTGCACTGACTTCACCCGCAGCCACATTGATGATTTGACGCTCAGCACCTGCTTTACCGACACTGACCACACCATTGGCAGCAGAACCTGTACCTGCAACCGCATAATCTTGACCATTGATGGTCATTTTGTTGACAGCTGTTGCAGTACGATCTGTCGATGCGTTACCCAATACAACACTGTTGGCTTGCGTGGTGGTGACAAAATTGCCCAGTACCACAGTCTGATCCTGATCAATTCTGTTTACAGCACCTACAGCTGTAGAAAAATTACCTGCAATCGCATTGCCTGCACCTAATGTTGTACTAGCACCACCAGACACTTCACTGCCTTTCCCAACGACTAAGCTATCTAGACCTAGTGCACGAGCACCATAGCCCATCGCAATACCAAAGTTGCCGGAAGCATTCGAGATATCCCCCAATGCGATAGAAGAAGTTCCTTTTGCAGAGGTATCTGTGCCAATTGCGACTGAATTTAAACCCGTTGCAGCATCATTGTTATAGTTTCCTTTTGTATTTCCATTGTCGTTGATACTGACATAGTGGGTTTTGCTGTCTGCAATAGCTTTATTGGTTGCATAAAGTTGTGAACCATTCACCGCATCTGTACTGGTCTCACTGACTTCACCCGCAGTCAAACCTGTTATTTTACCGGTTGTACTGTCGGTGATCACCGTGCCCACTGTGGTCTTGTTAAAGTTGACTTCTTTGGCTGTTGCAACGTTGTAAATACTTTGACCGTTGGCACCTTTGCTTTCGCTAACAACGATGTTATCACCTTGTGCAATTTCGGTTTTTGCTGCCGCTGCCGATTTACCTACTTCAGTAATCGCTTGATTAGTTGAGTACAATTGTGAACCGTTGACTGCATCTGTACTGGTTGCACTGAGTTGCCCTGCTGCAACATTGATGATCTGACGTTCACCACCGACTTTCCCCACACTCACGACACCATTGGCTGCTGATCCTACGCCTGCAAAGGCATAATCTTGACCAAGAATCGTTACTTTGGATTGGGAAGTCGCTGCGCGGTCAGTCGATGCGTTACCCAATACAACACTGTTGGCTTGCGTGGTGGTGACAAAATTGCCCAGTACCACAGTCTGATCCTGATCAATTCTGTTTACAGCACCTACAGCTGTAGAAAAATTACCTGCAATCGCATTGCCTGCACCTAATGTTGTACTAGCACCACCAGATACTTCACTGCCTTTCCCAACGACTAAGCTATCTAGACCTAGTGCACGAGCACCATAGCCCATCGCAATACCAAAGTTGCCCGAAGCATTCGAGATATCCCCCAATGCGATAGAAGAAGTTCCTTTTGCAGAGGTATCTGTGCCAATTGCGACTGAATTTAAACCAGTTGCAGCATCATTGTTATAGTTTCCTTTTGTATTTCCATTGTCGTTGATACTGACATAGTGGGTTTTGCTGTCTGCAATGGCTTTATTGGTTGCATAAAGTTGTGAACCATTCACCGCATCTGTACTGGTCTCACTGACTTCACCCGCAGTCAAACCTGTTATTTTACCTGTTGCACTGTCGGTGATCACCGTGCCCACTGTGGTCTTGTTAAAGTTGACTTCTTTGGCTGTTGCAATGTTATAAATGCTTTGACCGTTGGCACCTTTGCTTTCGGTCACAACCATGTTGTCACCTTGAACCACTTCGGTTTTTGCTGTCGCTGCCGATTTACCTACTTCAGTAATCGCTTGATTTGTTGCATAGAGTTGTGAACCGTTGATTGCATCTGTGCTACTTGCACTGACTTCACCCGCAGCCACGTTGATGATTTGGCGTTCACCACCGACTTTACCGACACTGACCACACCATTGGCAACAGCCCCCGTACCCGCAACGCTATAATCTTCACCATTGATAGTGATTTTATCCACGGCTGTTGCAGCACGATCCGTCGATTCATTACCTAATACAACACTGTTGGCTTGAGTGGTCGTGACTTTGTTACCCAGAACTTGGGTATTTTCCTGCTCTACTTTATTAGCATTACCCAATACTGTACTGTTTTTGGCATTGGTGATTGCATTGTTATAACCTGCTGCTAAAGACTGAGTACTGTCAGTTATTTTGTTAAAAGCACCAATGGCAGAACTATATTCACTTGCAGTTGAGATATCATTAGCTACACCAAGACCTAAAGCACGGCGTCCTTGAATCTTATTGTTGGCACCTAAAACAGAGGATCGCTCTCCCTCAGCCTCATTCCAAACACCAAATGCGGATGACCATTGACCTTTAGTTTTATTTTCTGCGCCAACTGCAATTGAGCGATAGCCTTCAGCATTGTTATAGCTTCCAACAGCAACACCGGAAAAGTCTTTTGCAATATTATTGGAACCTAAAGCTACAGCCTCATTACCTGTAACAGTGTTATTGCTACCAATTGCAGTACTTGCTACCGCAGTATTGCTGAGGACATTACTGTTACCGATTGCGATACTATTTGCTGCATCCGTAGTTACACTCCCAATGGCAACGGCATTATCCCCACTGGCTTTCGCACCTACACCGATTGCCAATGAATTTTTACCCGTTGCTCCATCATTGTTGTAGTTAGCACCTTGCGCACTATTGTCATTGATACTGACATAGTGGGTTTGGCTATCAGCAATCGCTTTATTGGTTGCAAATAACTGTGAACCATTCACCGCATCTGTACTGCTTGCACTCACTTCACCAGCAGCCACATTGATGATCTGACGTTCACCACCCGCTTTACCGACACTTACAATACCATTGCCAGCAGAACCAGTTCCAGCAATTGTATAGTCTTTACCGTTAATGGTCACTTTATTAACGGTTGTTGCAGCACGATCAGTCGACTCATTGCCCAGCACCACACTGTTATTTTGCGTCGTCTTAACGCTATTGCCTAGAACAAAAGTATTGCTATTGGCAACAGTATTACTAATACCCATCACAGCAGAAGTTCTACCTGTAACAGTATTCGCCTGACCAAAGACATAAGCAACACTGCCGTTCTGAACCGTATTGTATCGTCCAACAACCCCTGATGAGTCACTCGTTACATTGTTATCAGTCCCTAGTGCTGTACTGCCATTTGCTAAAACCTGATTTCCTAGTCCAACCGCTGTAGCATTAATATTTGCCACATTATTACCATTACCAAGTGCAAGCGTACCAGCACCTGAAACTTGGTTACCAAATCCTAAGGCTGCTGCACCACCGCTGGTTAATGTATTGTTGTTTCCAATGGCAAGACTTGTACCACTTGAGGTTAATATCTGATTTTCATTCCCTAGAATGCTACTATTTTGCTGTTCAGAACGATTGTTTGCACCAAAAACATGCGCATTGTTTGCTAAAGCAACATTATTGGTGCCTATAGCAGTTGAACCACCATTTGAAGCGGTAGCACCACTACCAATCGCAATACCACCATAATTTGAAGTCGCATTTGTTCCTATAGAAACGCTATTCTCATTTTCTGCTTTTGAACCAATCCCAATGGCAATCGAGTTTTTACCCTTTGCGCCATCATTGTTGTAGTTAGCACCTTGCGTACCATTGTCATTGACACTGACATAGTGGGTTTCAGCTGCGGCTTGTGCCGCTTTAAGTTGTGCAATATTAACAGCATCCGTATCTGCTGTACCTGCCGCGACATTAGTAATTTGACGATAGATTTTTTTATTCGCATCACCTACTGAAACAGCACTCATTGCACCTGAAAGTTTAGCGATATTAGAACCTGCAACAGTTATACCTTTGCTACTGGGATCATATCCTAAGGTACCAGCATCCCGGTTCGCTATGGAATATGTGCCTAGTGCCACCCCATCATTATAGGCAACAGCCTCTTGCCCTATAGCCGTACCGTTTCGCCCCATTACTTTTGCGGAACCACCTATTGCAGTACCAGTTGTTGTAGAAGAAGCGAAACTACCTATAACCGTGCTGCCTCCTTCAACACCAGCGCTTGCTCCTGTACCAATTACAGTTGCTATTGCACCTTTATTACTTGCTCCAGAACCAATGACGATAGAAGCTTGCGCACTTTCATCATTTCTTGCACCGCTTAAAGCTGGTGCATAATCACTTTGATCAATGGCACCACCAATAACAATTGAACCACCTGAGTTTTTTCCACCACTATAAGCACCATCACCAATTGCAATTGCACCTTTCATGGTCGTAGTCGTAGTACTGTCCTTACCTAATGCAATACTACTTGTTGCAGAAGCATTTGCGCCTTTACCTATCGCGATTGCATTGTTTGCATTGGCTTTAGCACTACTGCCTAGACTAGTGGCATCGTTGACGTTATCTAAATCTTGTCCTGATTGAACACCAAGTGCAATATTGCGAGAACCATTAACTTTTGTGCCAGACTGGCTACCAATCGCAATGTTATCATTACCATTTACTGTACGACCTGTCAGTGCCCCCAGAGCAAGGTTGCCACGCCCTGCTACTTCGTAACCTGCTCCCCAAGCCATTGCCACGTTATCGTTACCCGAAACCCCATTACCAGCATTCAGACCCATAGCAGTATTTCGGTCCCCCGTCACACTACGACCAGATCCCTGACCATAAGATACATTGGCACTGCCTCGTACAATACTGCCTGAATCTAAACCTGTTGCGACATTACCAGCACCAATGACATCATCCCCTGCTGTGCGACCTAAAGCAACGTTATGGTCACCTTTGACTGTTCCACCAGCCGATATACCAACAGCAAGGTTCGTTTCACCTGTAACGCTTACACCAGCACTCGCCCCCAATCCAATGTTGCCGCCCCCTGTAACATCACGACCCGCATAGTCACCTAAAGCGGTATTTCTTTCGCCTTTGGTATTAAAGCCACTGTTCGAACCAATTGCTGTATTCCAACGACCATCATTGTTGGCACCTGCGTTCATACCGATGAGTACATTTGCGTCTCCATCCGACACATTGCCACTACCTGCATTTAAACCAATGACAACCGCACGTCCACCCATCGCCTGCGCACCAGAACCAATGGCAATGTCATTTCCAACTGTTCCTGTAACTGCATCTACACCTACAGCAACCGAATTTTGACCTTTTGCTCCGTCATTATCGTAATTGCCCGATTGGGTACCACCATCGTTGACACTAATATAGTGATCAGGATTCGCAGCAAAGGACATACCAGATACAGTTAATGCGGAAACAGCCAATATGGCTCCGGCAACGACAGCTTTACCAGTAGAGCGTTTACCGCGAACCTTTGAAGTTTCAGAAATCGCGCACCATGTTCCTAGTGATTCGTTCCAAACGACTTTATATGTTTTATTCATTGATAATTACCGTAAGTTTTTAGCATATTTATGAGACATGGTTAACATTATTTATACTCATTGCAATGTTTTTCATAACGTATGCAAAAAAATCAGCTATATCCGAAAATGGTTGATTTTTTAGAATGAATAATTGACTTTTGGGTACAATTTTTGAAGCAAAAAACCGACTTTTGTTTGATCACCAATGATTTTCCATTTTTCAAAGCTTCTTTGAGAATCATCAACTTCTTATTATTTTGGCTTGAAAATTATCGTCATTTATGAGGAATAACATTTTAGACTTAACCTATTTATTATTTTGTGCCCCATCCAATGAGTTTGTGATTTTCATAGAGACAGAAAAACAAAAAAAGTCACAATTAATGATAATAACGCGATTGAAATCATCATCTTGTTTTGTATTTTCTGACCTCAATTGGTCATTATTTTTATTGAAAGTTAATTAAATTCATTCATTTTTCAAATCATCCTTATCGACAAAGATGAATACCTTGCTTCGCTACATTCTGATAACATAGCGCTATTTTTAAAATCCGATTTTATTGAGAGTTTGAATGTCTACGCTTACCACGTTAAAAGAGCTTCTTGCCCAACGTATTCTCATAATTGATGGCGCAATGGGCACCATGATCCAACGCCATAAGCTGGAAGAAGCAGATTATCGTGGTGAGCGTTTTGCGGACTGGGCATCCGATCTCAAAGGCAATAACGACCTTTTGGTGCTGACACAGCCAGACATTATCCAAGGTATTCATGAAGCATACCTGGATGCTGGAGCAGACATTATTGAAACCAACAGCTTTAATGGTACTCGTGTATCCATGTCTGACTATCATATGGAAGACTTGGTTCCAGAGATTAACCGTGAAGCTGCCCGTATTGCCAAACAAGCTTGTTTAAAATATTCAACACCCGATAAACCACGTTTTGTAGCAGGCGTATTGGGTCCTACATCACGCACCTGCTCGATCTCGCCCAACGTGAATGATCCTGCTTTTCGTAATATTACTTTTGATGAACTCAAAGAAAATTATATTGAAGCCACATATGCACTAATTGAGGGTGGCGCAGACATTATTCTGATCGAAACCGTATTTGATACCTTGAACTGTAAGGCAGCGATTTTTGCAGTAAAAGAAGTATTTAAACAGCTTGGTCATGAGCTGCCATTGATGATCTCAGGTACCATTACAGATGCTTCGGGTCGTACGCTAACAGGTCAAACAGCAGAAGCTTTTTGGAACTCTGTGCGCCACGGCGACTTGTTGTCAATCGGCTTTAACTGTGCTTTAGGTGCAGATGCCATGCGTCCGCATGTCAAAACGGTTTCAGACGTCGCAGATGTTTTTGTATCAGCGCATCCAAATGCAGGCTTACCCAATGCTTTCGGTGGCTATGATGAAACGCCTGAACAAACTGCTGCATTTTTAAAAGAGTTTGCTGAAAGTGGATTGATTAATATCACTGGCGGCTGTTGTGGTACAACGCCAGACCATATCCGTGCGATTTATCATGCAGTTAAAGACATCAAACCTCGTCAAGTACCTGAAACCAAACCTGCTTGTCGTTTAAGTGGTTTAGAGCCATTTAACATTTATGATGACTCTTTATTTGTCAATGTCGGTGAACGTACCAATGTCACCGGCTCTAAAAAGTTCTTACGTTTAATTCGTGAAGAAAACTATGCCGAAGCTTTAGATGTTGCTCAACAACAAGTCGAAGCTGGTGCACAAATTATCGACATTAATATGGATGAAGGGATGTTGGATTCAGAAAATGCCATGGTGCATTTTTTAAATCTGGTGGCATCCGAGCCTGAAATTTCTAAAGTTCCCATCATGATTGACTCGTCAAAATGGGAAATCATTGAGGCAGGCTTAAAATGCGTGCAAGGCAAGCCCGTTGTAAACTCGATTTCTTTAAAAGAAGGTTATGACGAGTTTGTCCATAAAGCACGCCTATGCCGTCAATACGGTGCAGCGATTATTGTCATGGCGTTTGACGAAACAGGTCAGGCGGATACAGCTGCGCGTAAGCGAGAAATCTGTAAACGTTCTTATGATGTCTTGGTCAATGAGGTCGGCTTTCCTGCTGAAGACATTATTTTTGACCCGAACGTGTTTGCCGTAGCAACAGGGATTGAAGAGCACAATAACTATGCTGTGGACTTTATAGAAGCCACAGGTTGGATCAAACAGAATTTACCGCATGCCATGATTTCTGGCGGTGTCTCTAACGTTTCGTTCTCTTTCCGTGGCAATGAACCTGTGCGTGAAGCCATTCACTCCGTATTCCTGTACCATGCCATTCAACAAGGCATGACCATGGGGATCGTCAATGCTGGTCAAATGGCGATTTATGATGACATTCCTCAACAATTAAAAGATGCGGTTGAAGATGTCATTCTCAATCAAAATCAGGGAGACTCTTCATCAGAAGCGGGGGCACAAGAAGCGACAGAAAAATTACTTGAAGTCGCAGAACAATACCGTGGTCAAAGTGCTGCTCAAAAACAAGTTGAAAACTTAGAATGGCGTAATGAATCTGTTGAAAAACGTCTTGAATATGCGCTTGTTAAAGGCATTACCACCTTTATTGATGAAGATACCGAAGAAGCCCGTTTAAAATCAAAACGTCCATTGGATGTGATTGAAGGTCCATTGATGGACGGGATGAATGTTGTTGGTGATTTATTCGGTTCGGGCAAGATGTTCTTGCCACAGGTGGTGAAATCTGCACGGGTGATGAAGCAAGCCGTTGCGTGGCTAAACCCGCACATTGAAGCTGAAAAAACTGGAAGCCAATCCAAAGGCAAAGTGTTGATGGCAACCGTAAAAGGCGATGTTCACGATATTGGCAAAAATATTGTGGGCGTGGTGCTTGGCTGTAATGGCTATGATATTGTTGACCTTGGTGTCATGGTGCCATGCGAAAAAATTCTACAGACCGCAATTGATGAAAAAGTGGATATTATCGGTCTATCTGGTTTAATCACCCCATCCTTAGATGAGATGGTGTTTGTCGCTAAAGAGATGCAGCGTAAAGGCTTTAAAATTCCGTTGCTGATTGGAGGAGCGACCACATCAAAAGCGCATACTGCGGTAAAAATTGACCCACAATATTCAAATGATGCAGTAATTTATGTAGCGGATGCTTCTCGTGCAGTGGGTGTTGCGACCACATTACTGTCCCAAGACATGAAGCCTGCATTTGTTGCAGAACATCGTGCAGAATATGAAAAAGTACGTGAGCGTATTGCCAACAAACAGCCCAAAGCTGCCAAGTTGTCTTATGCTGAATCGATTGAGAATGGGTTAAAAATTGATTTTGCGACTCATCCGCCGGCAAAACCAAACTTTATCGGTCTACAAACCATTACCAACTATCCGCTTGAAAAATTAGTCGATTATTTTGACTGGACGCCTTTCTTTATTTCATGGAGTTTGGCAGGCAAATTCCCGAAAATTCTACAAGATGAAGTGGTCGGTGAAGCTGCAACTGATTTATATAATCAAGCTCAAGCCATGCTCAAAGACATTATTGAAAATAAACGTTTTGATGCTCGTGCAGTATTCGGGATTTATCCTGCCAATCGTTCGGCAGCGGACTCAGTTGAAGTTTATGATGAGTCTGGTGCAAATGTCACCCATACTTTCCATCATATCCGTCAGCAATCCGATAAAGTCACGGGGAAACCTAATTTATCCTTGGCGGATTTTGTGGCGACTCAAGCGCAAGCTCAGGATTACTTGGGAGGCTTCACGGTTTCAATTTTTGGTGCCGAAGAAATGGCACATGAGTTTAAAGCCAAAGGTGATGACTACTCTGCCATCCTTGCTCAGTCCTTAGGTGACCGTTTTGCTGAAGCATTTGCTGAACATTTGCATGAGCGTATTCGTAAAGAATTCTGGGGTTATCAAGCTGATGAACAACTGTCGAATGAAGAATTGATCAAAGAAAAGTATGTCGGTATTCGTCCTGCACCGGGCTACCCTGCTTGTCCTGAGCATTCTGAAAAAGCATCTTTGTTTGATTGGTTAGGTACAACAGATAAGATTGGTACTCAACTGACCAGCAGTTTTGCCATGTGGCCACCATCAAGTGTCAGTGGTTTTTATTATGCGAATCCTCAATCTGAATACTTTAATGTTGGTAAAATTGCATTAGATCAGTTGGAAGACTATGCAAAACGTAAGAACTGGACTTTGGATGAAGCAAAACGTTGGTTAGCACCGAATTTGGATGATTCGATTGCTTGAGTTTTTCTTTTTTAATCTCCCCTAACCCCTCTTTGAAAAAGAGGGGGGATGTCATGTGATTTAATGAATTACGTTACAGCTCCGCTCTTTTTTAAAAGGTAGGAACGCACTGAATTTAATACCATCATTAACTTCGCGCGAAGTCCCCCTTTTTAGAAGGGGGATTTAGGGGGATTCCAATTGTAGAGAAATCACATCAAGGACAACCCGAACCACTGCATCAATCTCCCCCATCACCTGCCTATTATCAAATCTCAGCACTTTCAATCCCAACTGTTCCAATGCGTGGTCACGAATCCGATCTGCCTCTAGCCCCTCATCTGTATAGTGCTGACTACCATCGCACTCAATCACCAAATTTGCAGAAGGACAGTAAAAATCCACAATAAAGTTTAAAATCGGTTTCTGCCGATAAAACTGTACACCTAAAATTTGCTTGTTACGGATTTTTGACCACAAAAACTTTTCAACATCTGTCATATTGTTCCGAAGATCACGGGAAGCTTGCTTCAAATTTTTATTATAAGGTTTCATTGTTCTAATTTACTTGATTAAACTATCCTCCCTCAATCTAAAAAGATTTCAACTAAAAAGGGAGGAATTGAATCACTAAAAATCAGCGATCACTTTCTAAAATTAGACAACAACGTATTGGTAATGGCTTTATTATTTTCAACTACTCTGGTCTTTTTGGCCTTAGCAGACTGGTCTTCTACACGTTCAATTTTAGTTGCTTTGAACTTACCATTATTTTCAACCACGATAAACTTAACTCGTTCGTTACGCTTCGGTTCACCCTCAGCAAGCGGAAAATCAGAAATATGAAAGAAGATATCCTGCTCAAGCCCACCAATAAATCCAAAGCCTCTTTCAGCATCGTATTGTTTAATTTTTCCTTGTTGGAATTCAGGCTTCATACATATTCCTCATCGTGGTACACAATCTGCATATTATAACCTGATCTTGATGAATAGATAAAATACGGCCTATCTGTCAACGAAACATAAAAAAATAGCCACAAAAAAGCCCGCTTTTCAGCAGGCTTTCAATCACACTTAAAATTTAATGGGCATGTCCTGCGCCTACATTACCTTTCGGCTTTGGGCATAACCAGATAATTAATCCTGCAAAAATAAACACCATCGCAAAAACCAAAAACACATGATTGACTGAAAGCGTTAAAGCTTCCTTATCCACCAGATTGGAAATCGTCCCCAAAGCCATTTCTGGACTAAAACCGCTATTGACTAAATTGCGCTGAGTTTCTTCGACATGCATGGTCGACACGATTTCACTCCGTGCCAACTTGGTGTGGTCATCCCAAATCGTCACAGCCAGAGAAGCACCAATTGCTCCCGCCATGGTTCGCATAAAGTTCATTAGGCCCGCAGCAGAAGCGACTTCATCCGGACGAACCACACCCAAGGCAATATTAGACAAGGGAATAAAGAAGAATGGAACAGCAAAACCTTGAATAATCTGTGGCCAAGCCAATGCCATAAAATCTGCATCAGTGGTCCAAAATGAACGCATCAAGGTCACGCCACCCAGAACCATCAAACCAAAACTCGACAATGCTCTTGGGTCATATTTGGTTGCCATTTTTGCCACAATCGGTGACATCATCAAACTACCGAAGCCCATCGTTGCAGTGAGATAACCTGCCCAAGAAGCGGTATAGCCCAAGTTGATCTGTAACCATTGTGGAATTAGAACAATACTGCCGAAAAACGCAGCAAAGGCAAACGCTAGCGAAATTGTAGCAATGGTAAAACCACGGTATCTGAAAATCTGTATATTGACGATAGGATGTTTTTCGTAATATTCCCAAATAAAAAAGGCAATAAATCCAACCACCAAAATCACAGCCAAGATACAAATAAAGGTATTATTAAACCAATCTCGCTCATGCCCTAGATCCAGCATGAGCTGTAATGCACCAATCCAGATAATCAGTAAAGTTAAACCTATCGTATCAATCGGCAATTTTGCAATCGGGGTTTCTGCTGTTTTCATCAAACGCATGACACCCAAAGCACAGATCACCCCCACTGGGATGTTGATAAAGAAAATCCAGTGCCATGACCAGTTATCACTGATCGTTCCTCCCAGAATTGGACCTAAAATTGGACCTACAACTGTGGTCATTGCCCACATCCCCATGGCTTGAGAATGCTTTTCAGGAGGAAAAATACGCATCAACAGTGTTTGGCTGAGTGGCATGATTGGACCACCAAACAAACCTTGACCAATACGACAGATCACCAACATCGCCAAACTATTGGATAAACCACATAAAATGGAGAATGTAGTGAAACCGATCAAACTGATGGTAAATACCCGCACAGCGCCAAAGCGCCCAGCCAGCCAACCTGTTAAAGGCACACAGATGGCTTCAGCAACGGCATAGGACGTGATGACCCAAGTTCCTTGTGAACTTGAAACCGCTAGGCTTCCCGTAATATGGGGTACAGAAACATTGGCAATGGTCATATCCAGTACGACCATAAAATTGGCAAGGGCTAAAAAGAATGCAGCGAGCAGCAAGCGCCCGCCCTTCAGCTCATTTTGAAATGTTGCTGTATTCATAAGCGACTACTTCGCTGATGAGGTATCAACCTCAGCATTCATGGACAAACCCACACGTAACGGATGTTCAGCCAATTCTTTAGAATCAAGTTTGATCCGCACGGGCAGACGTTGAACCACTTTAATCCAGTTACCCGTTGCATTTTGTGCAGGAATCAAAGCAAATGCAGAACCTGTCCCCCCAGAAAAACCAATCACTGTACCGTGATATTCAACATTTTTTCCATATAGATCAGAAGTTAAAGTTGCCTTTTGACCAACTTTGACATTTTTTAACTGGCTTTCTTTAAAGTTTGCATCGACGTATAGATCAGCAATTGGAACAATCTTCATCAAACTTGCACCAGGTGCAACACGCTGCCCAATTTGAATACTGCGGCGTGCCACAATGCCATCTAGCGGCGCTTTAATTTCAGTACGCTGTAAATCTAAAAGTGCCTGATCAAGTTTTGCCTGAGCCACCAAGACATCAGGTGTTGAACTCTGTGAAGTACCACGAATCAGAGCTTCGTTGGCATCCAGGTTACTTTGTGCTGCTTTTCGTTTCGATTCAGTTTGCGCAAGCGCAGCTTTTGCCACATCAACGCTGGCCTTGGCATTATTTAAAGCGCTTTGCGCTTTGCTAAATTCTTCCTTCGAAATTGCACCTGTTGCACTTAACTGCTGACGACGAGCAAATTCTTGTTGGGCCTGTTGATAAGCGACTTCGGCTTGTGCCACTTGTGCTTTAGCACTATTTATATCGTCCGTACTGACCAAAATTTGCGAGGACAATGAACTGCTATTTGCAGAACTTTGTGTATATTGACGTTTGGCTTTCGTCAGCGCGGCTTCTGCTTCAGCAACCGCAATCTTGGCATCACGATTGTCAATAATTGCCAATACATCGCCTTTTTTGACCTGCTGCGTATCACTGACTAAAACTTCCGCCACCTGTCCACTGACCATTGAGGTGATTTCAGCTGTTTCAGCACCGACGTAAGCATTGTCCGTTTCAACCGTATTACTAAACACTAAAGCCCAAATTGCATATAAGATTGCTGCTGCAACAACAATAATGGCAAAAATCTTCAGCATTTTTTTACGTTTTTGTTTGGCTTCCAAATCTGTGCGTGCTTCATTTTCATCATTTGGGGAGACATTCGTCGTTTGCGCTTCAGTCATCGCATATTCCTAGCTTACTTGGACCTGTCAAAACATCAGTGCACTGTAAGGATATAAACTGAACAATAGCTTAATCACTTTTTGGGGTTTTGCTTGATGGTTGAAGAAGTCAAGGTCTTAAAATTGTGGTGCTCAATTTTACAGGTAAAAATCATATTATGAGAATAAAAATATTACTCTAAAGTTTATCTTTATAAAATATACGAATGTTATTGATATCCATATTTTTTTCAAAAACAACTAAGCCATCCAAATATGCTTTCCGATGACTTATCTTGACATAAAGAATACAAAAGTGTACTGATTAGTACACTTTTACATCGTGATCAATAGGCATAGGATGCGATTGCAGTTGCGATCGCCTTACCTTCATTGTTGACCATGGTCATACGCATGGTGCAACCCTTGCGTCCCATTCTTAAGGTTTCAGCTTTTGCAATAAAATATTCACCACGCCCCGGGGCTAGATAATCTACACGCATATCCACGGTAGCCAGTCGAGAGACTTTTTTGAGTGTGTCGGGTAACTGGTCAGGTTCAGCTCGTTTATACAACTCCCCCATTGCAACAATTCCACCAATACTGTCCAAAAGTGTTGCAGCAACACCCCCGTGTAAAATTTGAAACGCAACATTGCCGATCAAGTACGGTTTCATTTCGATATAACCTTCAATTTCGTCATTGACAACACGCATTTGCATATTGTTATGCGAAAAATAAGGCGAACCATTAAACGCTTTGGTCAACTGATTAAGGACGACATTTAAATCTGCTTTCGCACCTAAATGTAAATTTCCAGTCCACTTTTTTTGTGATTCGCTCTGCGCAGAATCGGTTTTTGGAGAATCACTCATCATCATTTCGAAACCAATAATGAGAAAAAACGTCAGCTTTTTCCCAAAAAATATATGAAAGGGCTACAATATGTGCCTAGTTTAATACTGAACATCGAGATTGTTATGACTTATACGTTCAATCGTCCTGCTTTCCCAGCCACTCGTATGCGCCGTATCCGTAAAAACGATAAACTACGCGCGATGGTCAGAGAAACTCAACTCACAGCAGACCATCTCATCTATCCAGTATTCGTACTTCCAGGACAAAACCAGACCCAAGATGTACCAAGTATGCCAAATGTTCAACGCTTATCAGCAGATTTATTGCTGAAAAAGGCGGAAACATTATTAGAACTTGGCGTTTCAAAACTTGCCCTATTTCCAGTCACACCACAAGAAGACAAAAGTTTAACAGCTGAAGCGGCATGGCATGAAGACGGATTAGTTCAAAATACCTTACGTCTTTTGAAAAAAGAGCTTCCTGAAATGGTGCTGATCACTGACGGCGCTTTAGATCCTTATACCACGCATGGTCAAGATGGCATCATCGATGAAACGGGCTATGTGTTGAATGATGAAACTGTACAGTGCCTGATCAAACAAGCCTTAAGCCATGCTGAAGCGGGTGCCGATGTGATTGCACCAAGCGACATGATGGATGGGCGTATTGGTGCTATTCGCCAAGCATTAGAAAGTAACGGTTTTATTTACACCAACATCATGGCGTATTCAGCAAAATATGCATCAAGCTTCTATGGTCCATTCCGTGATGCGGTTGGCTCATCGTCCAACCTAAAAGGTGGTAATAAGTACAATTACCAAATGGATGTCGGCAATCGTGCAGAAGCTCTCCATGAAATTGCCCTCGATATTCAGGAAGGCGCCGATATGGTGATCGTCAAACCCGGTATGCCATATTTGGATGTTGTTCGTGAAGTCAAAGACACTTTCGGTATTCCAACTTTCGTTTATCAAGTCAGTGGTGAATATGCCATGCTGGCTGCTGCGATTCAAAATGGTTGGTTATCCGAGAGTGTCATTATGGAATCATTGATGTGCTTCCGTCGTGCCGGAGCAGATGGGATCTGGACCTATTATGCTGAAGAAGCGGCACGTCAATTAAAAAAGATGAAGTAAATTCACTCTCTTCTCGTTACCATACATAATATGATACGCATGAATGTCATCCCCTGTTGTCCAAGACAGGGTTGCATTTAAAACGTAACGTTTTTGCGACGAACATCTTCACTTATTGGTTGTGAACGCGTTCAGGGGATGACAATGGTTTTCTTGCGAAGTTTCGCTTCTCATTTTGCCGCAACAAAAGTAGGTCGAACCGAAGCCTAATCTGGATATATGAATCATTTTGGTATGACGTCATCGTACAGAAATATACTTTGGACGACCGTAAATTTCGAATTTCATTACATTTACAGAATACACAATGCATATTGCCATTATCGGTGCTGGAGTAAGTGGCTTACTCAGCGCACTTGAACTTATTGAACAAGGCTGTACAGTCACCCTATTCGATCAACAACATGCTGGGCAAGCGGCTTCTTGGGCAGGCGGTGGTATTCTTTCGCCAATGTACCCTTGGCGGTACCCTCGAGAAGTCAATCATCTGGCCCAATATGGCAAGCAACTTTATCAAGATTGGAATAAAAAGCTGCTTCCTCAAACAGGCATAGATTTCCAGATTCATGAAACTGGCATGTTGATTTTCGATGAAGCCGATTTTGAGATTGGACTCAATTACAAAGACCAATACCAAGAACCCATGCAGCATTGTGAATACCTAACCAGAGAAAAACTCAAACAAGTCAATCCCCAGATTTCAGAACAATTTCAACACGCGATCTACTTTCCTCAATTGGCCAATGTACGAAATCCTCGGCTACTCAAATCACTGGTCAGCTATTTAAAGCAACATCCTTTGGTTGAAATTCGAGAAAACACATGGATCGAGAAATTTAATATTCAAAATCAAAAGATTCAATCTGTTCAAACCACAAATGGTCAACATTTTTCAGCGGATCATTTTGTAATTGCGACAGGTGCTTGGTCGAATTGTTGGAGTGAGCAATTACAGGTATCAATTCCTGTTGAACCTGTTCAGGGACAAATGATGTTGTTTAAATCTCCTGAAAACTGGCTGCCCACCATGTGCATGAACAACGTCATGTATCTGATTCCACGCACAGATGGACATATCGTTTGCGGTTCAAGCATGAACCATCTTGGTTTTGACCATCGCCCAAGCATTACAGTTCAACAAAACATTTATAAAGCGTGTATTGAAATGGTGCCTGAATTGGCTAATTTTCCAATTGTGAAGCAATGGGCGGGTCTACGTCCAAGCTCGCCCACAGGCATTCCCTATATTGGAAAAATGCCTGATTTAAATAATTTATGGGCAAACTTTGGACATTATCGCAATGGTTTATGTATGGGACCAGCTTCAGCACGATTACTCAGACAATTGATTTTAAAACAGCAAACATTGGTCGATGCCAAAGCCTATTCAACTGAACGGTTGAAGCTCAGTGAAGGAGCTTGAGCGATCCTTTAATATGCCAGAAAATAGTTTTCAAATTGTGTGAGAACGATAATTTATATTTTTCTCCAGTCTGAATAGTGCATTTACCAATAGTTTTCAACAGCAATATTGCCTTCACCACGGCGATTCATGGTTAAACCACGGGCTTTAAGCGCCGCTTTGGTATCATCCACCATTTGTGGATTACCACACAGCATCACATGTGTGCTTTCTACATTGAATTGTAAGTCTGCGGCTTTTTCCAACGCACCATTTTCAATCAAAATGGGTAAACGATCATGTAAAGCAGCATGTGGATCACGGGTGATAACCGGAATAAATTTGAATCCGTCATGCCCTTCACCAAATTGTTCGGCGATCTCATGGATACGATCAACATAGGCCAATTCAGATGCTGTTCTTACGCTATAGACCAAATTGATTTTTTGGTATTTTGACCATGTTTCGAAGTCTTGTAACATCGAAATAAATGGGGCCAGTCCCGTACCAGTAGCCAGTAGCCACAAGTCTTGCGGAAGGGGCAATTGATAGCGGGCCAAAGTTAAGAATCCATAGGGAATTTTTTCCAAATACAGTTCATCACCCACTTTGAGATGCTTTAAATTTGATGTGAATGCACCATCAGGCACAACAATTGAAAAAAACTCCAGTGTTTCATCAAACGGTGAAGAAACCACGGAATATGCCCTGATCACTAAATCATCACCGACTTTTAAACCGATTCGAGCAAATTGCCCTGCGGTGAATTTAAAATGAGCGGGTCGAGTCATGGTGAAACTGAAAAGCGTATTCGTCCAACGATGAACAGATAAGACCTTTTCTATGCTAAATTTTTCAATTGACATAATTTCTTCGTGGCATGAAACATGGTCCTCATGGTAGCATGACTATATAATGTATGAATATTAAAATGTTAAGGCTCTACTTATGCGAATGACTTTACGCCAATTGGCGGTGTTTGTTGCTGTCGCTCAGGAAGGTACTGTAACCAAAGCCAGTGATGCAGTTCGGTTAACTCAAAGTGCAGCAAGTATGGCTTTGGCAGACTTAGAGGATGGTTTGGGTGCTCCTCTGTTTGACCGTTTAGGCAAACGATTACAATTAAATGATTTGGGACGATTTCTATTGCCTCAAGCCCTCGAAATTTTAGGTCGCTGTGAAGCTTTTGAACAAGCAGCCAAAGGTGAATTACAAAGCATTGACTTACGTATCGGGGCAACACTGACCATTAGTGATTACTTGATGCCCGATTTAATGGCTGATTTTCTACAAATTCAACCTCAGGCCCATTTACAGCTTCAGGTCGGCAATACGCGTCAAATGATTGAAGCGGTCAATCAATTTCAGCTTGATCTCGCTTTAATTGAAGGCTCATGCTTCTTACCTCAGTTACAGTGTATACATTGGCGTGATGATGAGCTTGCGGTATGTTGTTCACCTAGTCATCCCCTGGCTAACCTGCATCGTGATCTAAGACAATCTGACTTTCAGCATGTTGAATGGATTTTACGTGAAGAAGGTTCTGGAACACGTGAAGTATTTGACAATGCGATTCTTAAAGATCTTGAAGATGCCAATATCCGCTTAACTCTGGGGCATAATGAAGCTATTTTGAAGATTGTGGCGGGGGGATTGGGCATGTCATGTATCTCCAAATTGGCCATTCAACCTTTACTGGATAAAGGTCAATTGGTGATTCTAAATACTCCTTTCTGGCAACTGACTCGTCCATTGTTCATGTTGGTACACCGTCAAAAGTATCAAGGTCCTGGTTTAAGGGCATTCATGAAATTTTGTGAAAAAAAATAAATTTAAAGCTCCACGTGGAGCTTTTATTTTGCTTTTTGAATGGCTTAGTGACCAAACTGCCGCTCACATGGTATCCCGTCATGATCACCATCCATTTGAGTATTTGGACAGTTTCGAATAAAAAACACTGCTTCTTCATAGGAACTCATCTGGCTACAATGGGTTCTTCCATCACAGCGGTAAGGCGAGGGATGCGTGGAGGCGACCTTAACACTGTTCGGCGAAATGGCTGAGGTTGGCGCACTGTGTAAATGCAATGAATCACTTTTGCCATTTAAAGTATTTTCGGATTTTTCACTAAATTTAACAGTTTTGACATGACCAATGTCCTTACGTTGCTGTTCGATGACTTGTTTCTGCTGCTGTTCAAACAGTGCAAATTTTGCGTGTTGCTCGTCTTGGTAACTTTGATATTGGGTCCAAGCTGCAAAACTGAAATAAACAAATCCGAAAACCATCACCAAAATAACGATCGAAACAAATCCGAATTTTCTCCCCTCATTTTGGCTTCGCCTTAAAATATTTTTTTGCTTATCAATATCGACCTTTTTATTTTTTAAATCATTACTCATCGCTACATCCAAACGAATCATTTGATGAGCTTTAAACGTACCTTTATCATTGACCACAACGTATTTTATAGTTTCACCTTTTTTTGGCTGTCCCCCTTCTTTAGGAAAATCGACAATATAAAACGCCACGGTTTGCGCAGAGTGATGATCCAATAATAGCCCGTATCCTTTATCATCATGATACTCAATGATTTGCCCCAAATAAAACATAGCATTTCTCTTATAAATACTTATGAATCACAATATATTTTACTCATTTCAGAGACTTAGCGCGAGTAAGCCTCACGTTTCTGCTGTTTAATTGCATCTTTTTGTTGCTGTTGATATTGTTGTAACTTCATTGCACTTTCAATCTTGTACTGCTTGTAACGATCCATGGCATACATCACACAATTTACACCGATAAATAAAACAATGCCGATAATCACAATCCATGGATTCAAACGTATAACCGCTTCAGAAGCCGTTTTCTTCTTCGGCTGTGTACGTTTAGCATATAAGAATTGAATTTTGATGTTTTGATAGAATCGTTGCAAGCCATTCAAACCAATATGCTGTTGCAGTACTTTCTGATCAGTCAAATGACTCATACCCACTGTTTCGGATGTAATCGCCATAGGTAGATCTGCATCGATATCTGATTTTGGCTGCTGCTCTATTACTTGATGTTGCTCTATTGGCTGTTGTTGATCATGATTTTCATTTCTTTCAGGCATTTGATTAACATATGTAAAATCAAGCAAACCAACACGTTTCGCCTTTTGGACGGGCTGTTCCTTCTGAGTGACTTGAAAGGTATTAAATGATTCAACATTGCAATAATTCTCAACAGCGTCTAATTCATTTAGATTTTGCTTATTCTTTGTGAGTTCAATCTCTTCTGTTAAAGGCAGGTTTGGAAATACTGCCGTCGCCGCATTTGGCTGAATATCTTTAACATGAACAGGTGCGGTAATTTCTTGAGCTGATTGCCTAGGATTAATCCGCTCGAACTTCTCATTCTGTAGGGATGCTGATTGCGTTTGAATAATTTCATAGGCAAACTGTGATTGCAGTGCTGTTGCAGTGTTTTGTTCAGAGTGTCTGGCGATTGGGGAATAGCAATCATCTTCTGCGATCAGACGTCTTTTTTTATGTGCCTTTCGGGCTTTTCTTAAATTTTCATAGACATTTTCTTCATATAAATGCAGAACGGGTAAAGATCGGGTTGGGTCAGTAACATAGTTTTTATGATCCAGACGTACAATAAATTTAGCTAAAACTTCTCCATTCTGTTCAAGCACAACACACTTGATCCGCTCTCCAAGTTGTGGGAGAACAGTCTGGTTTGAAAAATCTTCTAATTTAAAAACAACTTGTTGATGATCGTTTTTTAATTCTATTAAACCCTTAGCAGATTTTTCATCATAGAAAATAACTATCCCCTTACGAAACATTTTTTTCTCATTTATTAGAATAAAAAAAGGAGGCCCCTATCGCCTCCTTTGATCATACTAAATTTTAATCTTTTTGCACACTACCAAAAATTTTATCACCCGCATCGCCTAAGCCTGGTACGATGTAGCCATTTTCATTGAGACCTTGATCGATGGATGCAGTGAAAATCGTGACATCAGGATGTGCTTCTTCAACACGTTTAATTCCTTCAGGTGCCGCAACCAATACCATCACACGAATATCTTTACAGCCACTGGCTTTTAATACATCAATTGCAGCAACCAGAGACGACCCTGTTGCCAACATTGGATCAATGATCATTGCCAAACGGTTCTGAACATCTGGAACTAATTTTTTATAATAGGTACGCGCTTGCAAAGTCTCTTCATCACGCTCAAGACCTAATACTGAAACTTTAGCACTTGGAATAAGATTTAAAAAACCCTCCAACATGCCAATACCAGCACGTAAAATCGGCACAACCGTAATTTTTTTACCCGCGATGCGGTCTACACTTACTTTGCCGTTCCAGCCATCAATCTCATGATCACATACGGGTAAATCTTTAGTCGCTTCATAAGTCAAAAGCATAGTCACTTCCTGAGCAAGCTCACGAAAGTTCTTGGTACTTATATCAGCACGGCGTAACAGACCAAGTTTATGACGGATAAGCGGATGACGGATTTCTTGAATTGACACAGGAGATTACCTAAAAGGATAAAAGTAAATTTCAGCTATTATAAATGTTTTTCATATAAGAGATAAGAAAAGCCCTCAACAAATGAGGGCTTTTTTTGTTAATAACTGACTTTCATCAGATTATTGCAAAATGATATGCAAAGGAGCAACGATTTGAGCACCATGCGCCAAAGCGATAATCGGATCTGGATAAATACCAAATACCAGTACCAACAAGGCAGCAAGAAGCACCATAATACCGCCTGCTTTTTGTCCCCAATGCTTATCTGCATCAATACGTGGTGTATCAGGTGGTGTCATATACAGAACGATCATGACACGTAGGTAGTAATACAGACCAATACCACTACCAATGATGATCATTGCCGCATAGAACCAGTGTTGTTGAGACACTGTAGTCATCACCAACATGAACTTACCGATGAAACCGGCAGTCAAAGGAATACCTGCTAGAGATAACATCATGACTGTCAAAGTTGCAGTCAGTACAGGGCGACGCCAGAACAAACCACGGTAATCCGCCAGTGACTCTGCTTCATCAACATTATTGTATGGACTGGACATCAAGGCAACGACACCGAAAGCACCAATGGTTGTAATCACATAAGTAAATACATATACACCAATAGATGTCAGGCTAAGGAATGAAGCACTCACTAAACCAAGAAGCAGATAACCAAAATGAGCGATCGATGAATACGCTAAAATACGCTTCAAGTTCACTTGACGTACTGCAAGTAAGTTACCTGCAAGGATTGAAAGAACGGCAATAACGACAATTACCGTTTGAATCGATTCAATGCCAATAACGCCTGAAGATAATAAATAGCGTACCAGCAATCCGATCATTGCAATTTTTGAAACAGTTGCAAGGAACGTCGCAATAGGTGCAGGCGCACCTTGATAAACATCTGGTGTCCATTTATGGAATGGCGCAAGAGAAAGTTTAAATGCAACAGCAGCAATTATCAGACCTAAACCAATAATAACCATTGGTGTTTCGATCAGTTGGTGATATTGCCCTAATGCCGACTGGATTGCCATAATCAGTTCTGGATTCTGAGTTTTAGTCAATTTCCAGAACAGATCATCAATTTGACCTGCAAATGAAAGAGAACCGACTGCTGAATAGACATAAGCCATTCCCATCAGCAACATAGCAGACGCTGTCGCAGAAAGTACAAGATACTTTACACCTGCTTCGAGCGATTTACCACGTTGATAGGTATATGCCAATAAGCCATATACAGGAATTGACATCAATTCAAGGCTGATAAAGAACGATGCAAAATGAGAACTTGCGACCATCAGCATTGCACCGGAAACTGAAATCAGCATCAGCAGGTACAATTCTTCACGGTTGTCTTTATAGGTTTCAATATAGGCATGGGACAATGTACAGCATGCCAATGCTGCAATTAAAATCATCACTTGATAGAACAATGTAAATGGATCAACCATAAACATGTTCATTACAGGTGCAGGGACAAATGCCTTGCCGAACAAAGTAAATAATATATTTGCCAAAGCAAGGTTTAAACCAATCACCGAAACCGTTGCGATCAGATTGTGATTACGTTTAATCGCAATCAGAATCATCACCACAACCGCTGTCAATGCAACAATAAAAACTGGTGCTAAAGGCATGAGATCCGAAAATGACATAGTGAAGTTCATGACTATTGGATCTCCACATTTTGTTGAGATACAACTTGCTGAGTTGTATCGACAATTTCTTGAACTGGAATATAGCTATTTGCTAACCACGCCATACTTGAGTTTGAAATATCAAGGAATGTTTGTGGATGAACACCTAACCAAAGTAAGCCGAGTGCGCACACCAATAAGATCACAGTTTCACGTGTATTCAAATCTTTTAACGGACTTTCATAATGTGGTTTCTGTGCTTCATTTGGTGTACCGAACAATGCTTTATGAATCAGGATCAGACCATAAAGACCTGCAAAAACTAGGCTAATCGCAGCAATAATTGTAAATGTTGGGAACTTCGCAAATGAACCCATAAGGATCAGGAATTCACCGATAAAGTTACCTAGACCAGGAATACCTACAAGCGCAGATACAAAGAACATCAAGAAGAATGGTAAATATTGGAACTGACCACGGATACCGCCCATCAAACGTAAATCACGAGTATGCAAGCGTTCATAAACCTGACCGCACATAATGAACAATGCAGCAGATGACAAGCCATGTGCCAACATCATGATCATTAAGCCCTGGAATGTCAGGATATTACCAGCATAAAGTGCAAGTAATACGAAGCCCATATGAGAGATAGACGTATACGCCAACAAACGTTTCATATCTGTTTGCTGGAAAGCACACCAAGCACCGTAGAAAATACCAATCAAACCGAAAATAATTGCAATATCAGCAAACTGTGCAGATGCTGCTGGGAAGAAAGGCATTACAAAACGAAGTAACCCGTATGCAGCAGTTTTAATCAGAATACCCGCTAGGTCTACAGAACCCGCTGTCGGAGCTTGCGCATGGGCATCTGGCAACCAACCATGCAATGGAAAGACCGGAAGTTTCACGGCAAAACCGATAAACAAACAGATCATCAATGCATAAGCATACCCAGCTGTGCGAGGATCAGCATCCAATGCATTGGCAACACCCATCAAGTGAGTATAACCAAATTCAATTCGACCATCCGCGCTATAACCAATGATCACCAGCCCCAATATGCCAACAAGCATGATGAGACCTGCAACTTGGGTATAAATAAAGAACTTGGTTGCTGCATAAACACGTGATTTGCCATCTGCACCTTTATGACCCCAAAGCGCGATCAAGAAGTAGATAGGAACCAGCATCATCTCCCAGAAGAAGAAGAACAAGAACATATCAATTGCAAGGAAAACCCCGATTACGCCGCCCAATGACCATAAAAGGTTTAGGTGGAAGAAACCAACGTTCTTTTGGATTTCGCCCCATGAACAGCCTACAGCAAGTACACCAAGTAATGCTGTTAAACCGACCATAAGAAGCGAAAGACCATCGACTGCCAAGTGAATGTTAATGCCCAGTGTTTTAATCCAAGGAACATAGAACTCAGCAGCCCAGGTTGGCGCTTTCGCGCCTAAGGCATAATCATATCCACCTTGTTTCCACAATATGAAGGTCAAGCCCAACGTAATGAGCATACCCACCAATGCGATATAACGAGGTAAATGTTTATCCAGTTTGTCGACTAACCAACACGCGAAGCCTGCAATAAAAGGTACAAGAATCAGTGCGGGTAAAATCCAATTGTTTGTGATTTCCATCTTATTTCCCCACTACCTGAATCACGATCAAGATCATCAGCAATACCACTACACCGAGTGACATACTTGATGCATATTCACGTAATGAACCTGTTTGACGGGTACTTGTAAATTTATTACCACCTTTCACGATTGCGGGTAATACAAGCCACAAGCCATCAATTGGATCACGACCTAAGATTTTCGCAATAAGCAAATAAGGTTGAACGAATACAAGGTTGTATAAAGAATCGAAACCAAATGCATTGCGGCAAATATTCGCAAGTCCGGCACCAAATGAAGTGGCAGCAAAACCTTTAACTGCTTTATAAGCAAATGCAAATAATACGACACCCACTGCTAATCCAGCCAATGCAATACCAACAGCGAGATGTTCTGCACCATGCATGCCTTCTTCGACTGCTTGTGATACTTCAAATGCAGGAATATGAGCCGCATTTAAAACATTCATGACTGGCGCTTTTAAGAAATAAGCCAAACCAGTTGAAAGAACAGCCAAGATACCTAAAGGCGCCCAATAAGTCGCACCTTTGATTTCGTGATAATGCGTTTTTTCTTCGCCGAAGAATACCACCCAGATTAAACGGAAAGTATAAATCGAAGTCAGGAATGCACCCGCAACACCGACCCAATACAATGAACCATACAATGCTACAGATTGACCTTGTGCCCAAACAGCGCCCAAGATTGCATCCTTAGAGAAGAAGCCGATCGTAATAAATGGAATTGCAGCAAGTGCACCGCCACCAATTGCGAAGCAAGCGAATAAGAATTTGTTTTTGTAGAACAAGCCACCCATTTTAAAGATGTTTTGCTCATGATGGTAAGCCAGAATCACCGCACCAGAAGACAAGAATAAGAGTGCCTTGAAGAATGCATGTGAAAGCATATGGAACAAACCTGCTTGATATGCTTCAGCACCTACAGCCATAAACATATAACCCAACTGACTCATTGTTGAGTAAGCCAAGATACGTTTGATGTCTGTTTGTACCAATGCAGCAAAACCTGCAACCAATAATGTCACTGCACCAGTAATCGAAATGAACTGCATCACTTCTGGTGTCATTTCAAACACTGAGAACATACGGCAGCACAGGTAAACACCTGCGGTCACCATCGTTGCAGCATGGATCAATGCAGATACTGGTGTAGGACCAGCCATTGCATCTGCCAACCATGTTTGTAATGGAATTTGCGCAGATTTACCCGCAGCACCCAAGAACAACATCAATGAAGTCCAAAGCGCAAGGTTATGATCAAGCGCTAAAACTTGTGAAGCATTGGCGACAATTGTTCCAATATGCAAGGTACCAAACTGTTGGTAAAGCAAGAACAATGCGATGAGTAAGAACACATCCCCCACACGGGTTACTGTAAATGCTTTGATTGCAGCAAAACCGTTTGCAGGGTTTTGATAGTAATAACCAATCAATAGGTAAGAACACAGACCTACGCCTTCCCAACCCAAGAATAACAACGCGAGGTTGTCACCCAATACCAACACCAACATGCTGGCAACAAACAGGTTGAAATATGAGAAGAATCGAGCGAAGTCTTCTTCTCCACGCATATACCAGGTTGCAAAGATGTGGATCAAGAAACCTACACCCGTGATCATGCCCATCATCAATAATGATAGACCATCAAGATGCAGACTTACGCCTGGCGCAAAACCGCCAACATTAAACCAAGTCCACAAATGCTGTGCTTGAGCAACTGAACCCTGTTTTACAAAGTCCATGCCTGCAATCAATGCAAATAATGCAGAGAGTCCAACAGAACCTGCACCAATAATGGCTGCTACATTTTCAGGAAGTTTATTACGTCCTGCCGCTAAAAGGACAAAACCAATGAGCGGAAATAAAATAGTTAAATATAAATAGCTCATCCGCGCATCTCACTAGCAGCATCTACATCCAGATGATGGAAGCGATGGTAGAACTGAAGGACGATCGCAAGACCGATACACGCCTCTGCCGCGGCAAGAGTAAGGATCAAAATAAACATAATTTGACCATCAGGTTGTGCCCATGCACTTCCTGCCACAACGAATGCCAATGCTGCTGCATTCATCATGATCTCAAGACTCATCAACATAAATAATAAATTACGTCGCACCATTACACCGTAAAAACCCAGTGCAAAAAGAATAGATGCAACGATCAAACCATGTTCTAAAGGAATGTTGCCCATTACTGTTTATCCTCTTCTGCACTTGGTTCACGTTTGCCTAAGTGGAATGCTGCAACCAGGGCTGCAAGCAATAACATTGCGGCAACTTCAACCAATAATAAATAGTGGGTAAAGAGTGCTTGACCAACAACTTTAGGACCAATGACTTGAGTTCCAAGTACAGCACCTTGCTGTACATGATCTGAACCCAAAACCCAAACCAAACACAAGCCCATTAAAAAGCTCATGAGTGCTGGGTAAGCCCAAGCATCTGAAGTCAACCATTTACGTTCTTGATCAACTGTATGTTGACCAAGATTGAGCATCATCACTACGAATACGAACAACACCATGATCGCACCGGCATAAACAATCACTTCAAGTGCAGCTGCAAATGGTGCACCAATCGTCAAGAACATTCCTGCAACGGCAAGTAATGAAACGATTAAACTTAATAAAGCATGTACAGGATTCGCGTTGGTTACAACACGAACCGTAGAAACAATGGCCACAAGAGCCATTAAATAAAATGGCCACATCATGGTAATAAGCTCCGTACATCTACAGGTGCGCTTTCACGCTGCGCCTGACCTTTTTCTTTACCGTCAATTGCCATACCAGTCACACGGTAGAAATTGTAGTCAGGATATTTACCAGGTCCTGAAATGAGTAAGTTTTCTTTCTCATATACAAGATCTTGACGTACGTATTCACCAAGCTCAAAGTCTGGAGTTAACTGAATTGCAGTTGTTGGACATGCTTCTTCACACATACCGCAGAAAATACAGCGTGAGAAGTTAATACGGAAGAACTCTGGATACCAACGTCCATCTTCTTTTTCAGCTTTCTGTAATGAAATACAGCCAACAGGACATGCAACCGCACATAAGTTACACGCAACACAACGCTCTTCACCGTCTGGGTCACGTGTTAGTACAATACGACCACGGTAACGTGGAGGTACGATTTGTTCGGCTGGAACTTCTGGATATAAAATCGTATCGCGTTTACGTGTGACATGGCTAAACACCATCCACAACGAACGAACAATTGATCCTACGCCAGCTAGAATTTTATACATTTTGTACTCCCTGCTGTCCTAGGCTTGATTCATCAGAATCACAGCACCAGTCACCAAAAGGTTGACCAATGCAAGTGGTAAACACACTTTCCAACCAAAATTCATCACTTGGTCATAACGTGGGCGCATTAAAGAACCACGAGCCAAGACAAACATCATCACAAAGAATGCTGTTTTCGCAATGAACCAGAACGCATCTGGAATGAATGGAATATTTAAATTAAAAGGTGCCAACCAACCGCCGAAGAATAAAGTCACGATCAGTGCTGAAATAAGAATGATGTTGACATATTCAGCAACGAAGAACATCCCCCATTTCATACCACCATACTCAACATGGTACCCCTCTGCCAACTCTTGCTCAGCTTCGGGTTGGTCAAATGGGTGACGATGTGTTACTGCAACACCAGCAACCACAAAGATCATGAAACCAATAAATTGTGGAACCACAAACCATACATCACGTTGTGCTTCTACGATTTCACGTAGGTTGAATGAACCGGCGATTGCAACAACCCCCATCAATGAAATCCCTAAGAAGACCTCATAAGAAATGGTTTGTGCTGCTGAACGCAGACCACCAAGCAATGCATATTTGTTGTTTGAAGCCCAACCACCAAATAACACGGCATAAACAGCGATACCTGCCATTGCCATAAAGAACAATAAGCCAATGCTCATATCTGCAACACCTAAATAAGGTGAAACAGGAATGACCATAAATGACAGTACCGCAGTTGCCATCGCAACTGCTGGCGCTAAACGGAAAGTCAGTTTATCAACGAACTTAGGTGTCCAGTCTTCTTTAAACATGATTTTCAACATGTCGGCAACGATCTGGAACATCCCGCCCGGACCTACACGGTTCGGACCGTAACGGTCTTGCCACAGACCGAGCAAACGACGTTCAATAAATGACATCAATGCTGCAAGCAGAACCACAACCAACAAAATCACAATGGCTTGGATGACTGAATAGGCAATCGGCCAGTCTTGTGCCCATGTCGGTAGGGCGCGTAAAGATTCATTCATGATTACACTCCTACCGTTACAGATACAGGTTCAGCAAGTGAAACGGTTGGTGCCTGTCCAACTGGATAACCGATATAACCTGTTGGTAAATACTCAATCACGTGCACAGGAAGACTGATTGTTGTCTCACCGGCCTGTACGGTCAGTTGTTGACCATCTTGTACATTCAAGCGTGCTGCATCCTGTTCACCTACTGCAAAAGCAGCTTCTGGAATACGTGACTCCATTGCCGGCGTTTTTACTGTAAATTCACCAGAAGCAAAAATATGATGCATTGGAACAAGACGGAAACTGTCTGGATTCGTTACAACAGCACTTGGCGCAACATAGCTCCGTGCAGGACGTTTGACTAAACGATCAAATAAACGAATACCAGAATCACCACCTTTCAGATGTCCACCCACTTCGTCTTGGTATTTATTCCAAGCTTGTGGAGAGTTCCAACCCGGTGCCCATGCAAACGGTACCAATGATGATGCGTTTTGTGGTCCAACATAACCTTCCATTGAGAATGTTAATGCGGTATCCACATCGACAGGTTGTTTCGGCTCATGTACGTTCAATGGCGCACGGATTGCCGTACGTCCTGAATAACGACGTGGTTCACGGGCAATTTTCAAACCATGAACACGATAGCCTGCATCAGGAGCAACATCTTGAATCGCTTCCAACGCTGGAACATTTTTCACGACAGATTCAATTACGTCATCCAACAAGGTCCATGAAATCGCTTTACCTTTGACACCCGTCTCAACGGCATGCAACCAACGCCATGATTCTTTAATGGCATATTCCGGTTTGTAGTAACTTGGATCATAAACTTGGTAGAAACGTTGTGCACGACCTTCTTGACTGACCACTGTACCATCGCCTTCAGCGAAACTCGCAGCAGAAAGAACCACATCTGCAGCATTAACAGTCTCGGTTTCAGAATGATCAAGAACAATGACGCTCTGCGCTTTTGCTAAAGCAGCTTGTACTTGCGTTGCTGGTAGACGGCGGAACAAGTCATTTTCAACGATAATGATTGAATCATAATCCTGTGCAAATGCTTGCTCTAAGCTTAAACCACCGAACAGTGCCAAGCCCATTGAGTTCACTTCAGGAACCGTCAATGTTAAACCGGCATTTTCACCTAAATTCTGTGCAACCTGCGCGGCAGCTTCCATAATGGCAGCGTCCTGCAAACTTGTTCCAGAGATGATCAATGGTTTTTTCGCTGCTTTCAATGTATCGGCAACAGTTTGAGCAAATGCTTTCGCATCGTCATCCAAACCAAGAATTGCATCACCTTTTACAGCAGCAGCAACAGCAAAACCTAAACGCGCAATATCGTTTGGAGAAGCAACAACTTCACCTGCCGCCACATCAGCTAAACGCGTTTGTGTAGCAGCCAAGATATAGATCGGAGAATTTTCATCCTGACCAATACGCTTAACAGGTTCAGCCAACCAATCTTGAGTACGTCGATCTGCCGCCATTTGCTTGGCTTTGTTTTTCGCAGCTTGGCGAACTGACAATGCCATACGCGGTGCTGTTTGAGTAAGGTCTTCACCTAAGATCAATACAGCATCATAGCTTTCAATCTCACGCATGCCCGGGTTATAAACACCCTCAGCCTGCATGATTGAAGCAGCCAACTCAACCAAGTTTTGCTCTTTTTGAGACATCCCTGTTGAGTAGTTTTGCTGACCAACCAACTCACGCAATGCATAATTTGATTCTAATGATGCGCGTGGTGAACCAATACCCAAGACTTTTTTGCCTTGAACATTTGCGATCACTGTATCGAGCGCCATATCTACAGAAACGGTTTCAACATCTGCGCCATTACGGAACTGTGGTTGACGAGGACGATCTTCACGGTTTACATAACCCGTACCAAAACGACCTTTGTCACACAGGAAGTATTGGTTAACTTCACCATTGAAACGGTTTTCTACACGACGCAATTCACCATAACGTTCCCCGGGTGAAATGTTACAGCCTGAAGAACAGCCTTGGCATACGCTTGGCGCATACTGCATGTCCCATTTACGGTTATAGCGTGCAGAATGTGTTTTATCGGTAAATACACCTGTTGGACAAACTTCAGTCAAGTTACCCGAGAATTCAGACTCTAGCGTTCCTGATTCCGGACGACCGAAGTAAACACGTGATGCATTGGCATAAACACCAAAATCTGTACCGCCCGCATAATCATTATAGTAACGAACACAACGATAGCATGCGATACAACGGTTCATCTCATGCGCAATGAAAGAACCCAACTCTTGGTTATGGTGTGTACGTTTGGTAAAGCGATAACGACGGCGGTCGTGTTGTGTCATCACAGTCATATCTTGAAGATGACAGTGACCACCCTCTTCACAGACGGGACAGTCGTGTGGATGGTTGGTCATCAAGAATTCCACGATAGACTCACGGAAATCTTTTGCTTCTTTGTCTTCAATCGAAATATAGGTATTGTCAGATGCAGGTGTCATACATGACATTACTAAGCGACCACGAGTATCTTCCGGATTCGCATATTGAGTAACAGCACATTGACGGCAAGAACCGACAGAACCTAAAGCTGGATGCCAACAAAAATATGGGATGTCGATGCCAAGACTCAAACATGCTTGCAGCAAGTTTTCCGAGCCATTGACTTCGTACGATTTTCCATCGACATGAATTGTAGCCATAGTCGAATTCCTTAAGCTTGTTCTACGTTGCTGGCTTGAGCGATCGGACTTTTTGTCACTTTAGCTTCAAACTCGCTACGGAAATGTTTGAGTGCGCCCATCAGTGGCTCCATCGCACCTGGTGCATGGGCACAGAAAGTTTTACCAATCCAAAGCTTACGGGTAAGCTCTTGTAAATGATCGATATCTTCCTGTTTACCTTCGCCAGACTCTAATGCTTTCAGTGCTTTAACAGCCCAAGGTAAACCATCACGGCAAGGTGTACACCAACCGCATGATTCGCGCGCAAAGAATTCTTCTAAGTTACGGGTTGCAGAAACCATACACTGAGTTTCATCAACCACCATCAACAAACATGTTCCTAGACGGGAACCTGCTTTCATAATGCTTTCTGAGTCCATTGGAAGATCAATGTGTTCAGCAGCCAAGAAGTCTGTTGATGCTCCACCTGGTAACCATGCTTTAAGTTTTAGACCATCACGCATACCGCCTGCATGTTCTTCAATCACTTCACGCGCAGTTGTACCAAACGGCAATTCCCATAGTCCAGGGAAAGTTACTTTACCTGACGCACCATAGATTTTTGTGCCTGGATCTTTAGATTTACCCGCAGACAAACCGATATACCACTCTGGACCACGCAACATGATTGCAGGCAAGTTGTTATAGGTTTCTACGTTGTTCACAATCGTAGGACGACCCCATGCCCCTGCAACTTGCGGGAATGGTGGTTTAGTACGCGGATTGGCACGGCGACCTTCAAGAGAGTTAATCAATGCAGTTTCTTCACCACAGATATAACGCCCTGCACCGGTATGCACATGCAACTCAAAGTTCCAACCTGTACCTAAGATGTTGTCACCCAAATAACCTTTAGCGCGAACTTGCTCTAAAGCTTCATTTAAGTATTGTGCCGCTTCGATGTACTCACCACGAATGAAGATATAGCCTTGGGTTGCTTCCAGGGTGTAACCTGCAATCAACATTCCTTCGATCAATTGGTGAGGAAGTTTTTCCATCAACAAACGGTCTTTGAAGGTACCCGGCTCCATCTCATCGGCATTACAGATCAGATAACGTGGACCACCATCATTCGGTGCCATCAATGACCATTTAATCCCTGCTGGGAAACCTGCACCACCACGGCCTTTTACAGTCGCGGCTTTAATCACTTCAAGCACATCTTTAGGTGGCATAGACAGTGCTTTCTTAAAGCCTGCATAACCTTCTAAAGCTTCATAGTCATCAGCACTACGAACAGATTCTTGCTTACTCAAACGCCATGTTAATGGGTGAGTTTCAGGATTTCCGTCGCCATAAATTGGTTTTGGTTCGGTATTCATACATACTTCTCCAATAACTGTTTCACAGAAGTCACTTCAACCAAACCGTGAGTATCTTCATCAATCATTAGGGTTGGACCTTTGTCACAGTTCCCTAAACAGCAGATAGGCAATAAGGTAAAACGACCATCAGCTGTCGTTTGACCAAATTGGATACCCAACTCACGTTGGAAAGCTTCTGCTAAAGTTTCCGCACCCATCAAGAAACAAGCAA
Organism: Acinetobacter sp. Res13-Abat-PEC15-P4-01; assembly: GCF_015676285.1. Taxonomy (NCBI): domain Bacteria; kingdom Pseudomonadati; phylum Pseudomonadota; class Gammaproteobacteria; order Moraxellales; family Moraxellaceae; genus Acinetobacter; species Acinetobacter sp. Res13-Abat-PEC15-P4-01. The sequence goes on from NZ_JADAIN010000054.1 coordinate 35,204, forward strand.
TCGAATCACATAATAAAATTACGTGGCGACCCACAGGTTGACGGTAAATACGGTTATAAAATGTTGCAACACCTTCCAAATCCGCAGTTGTAATTGTCAATAATTGAGCAATTGCATGTAACTGCGCATCATCCACCCAACCATTACGGCGTTGCACACACTTCAATGCATCTAAAGATGCTGCACGTGGGTACGGGTAGTGACCAATGTGATGTTCAATCTCATGGATTTCTTCGCTGGTCAAAATCCCTTCAACATTCACACGTGGTTTTTTATCAGTCAAAATCATCATAATGCGTTTACCCCTTAGCGATCCACGTCAGCCATAACGACATCAATCGTCGCTAAATAAATGATCAAGTCAGATACAAGACTGCCGTTAATCACGGAAGGAATTTGCTGCAAGTGTGTGAAAGTTGGTGTACGAATACGTGTACGATAACTCATGGTTGACTTATCTGAAGTCAAGTAATAGTTAGACGCACCTTTCACCACTTCTGCCATTACAGATGCTTCACCTGCTGGCATTACAGGACCCCATGACACGCTCAGGAAGTGCGTAATCAAGGTTTCAATATCTTGTAAAGTCTTGTCTTTTGGTGGTGGAACTGCCAATGGATGATCTGCTTTATAAGCACCTGAAGGCATATTATCTAAACATTGTTTGATAATTTTAAGTGACTCTTCGATTTCACGATAGTGAACCATCACACGTGCATAAGCATCGCCTTCATATTCCAATGGCACTTCAAAATCGTAATTTTCATAACCGCTATAAGGACGATATTTACGCACATCAAAGTCGATACCTGTCGCACGTAAGCCTGTACCAGTCACACCCCAAGCCAATGCCGATTTCGCATCGTATTGTGCAACATTGCGGGTACGACCAACAAAGACAGAGTTTTTAAGTGCCGCAGTATGATATTCCTTCAAACGTTTTGGCATCCATTCGAGAATTTCACGAATCAATTTTTGCCAGTTGTTTGGAAGATCATGCGCTGTACCGCCGATACGGAACCATGCAGGATGCATACGGAAACCCGTAATCGCTTCAATGGCGTCATAGATTTTTTGACGATCCGCAAACATATAGAATACAGGGGTCATACCCCCAGCATCCTGAATCGCAGTACCGATATACAACAAGTGGTTATTGATACGGAATAATTCAGACATCATGACACGGATACATTGTGCTCGATCAGGAACGGTAATTCCTGCCAATTGCTCCACACCCATCACATAAGGCATGTTTTGCGCACAACCACCCAAGTAGTCTACACGGTCAGTATAAGGAATGAACGAATGCCAAGTTTGACGTTCAGCCATCTTTTCCACACCACGGTGGTGATAACCGATATCAGGCACACAGTCTTTAACTTCTTCGCCATCTAACTGCAAAATGACACGGAATGCACCATGCGCAGATGGATGGTTTGGTCCTAAGTTCAAGAACATGAAGTCTTCATCTGCATTGCCGCGCTTTAGACCCCAATCTTCTGGAACAAAACGAAGATGTTCTTGCTCGAAATCCTGTTTCGCTTTGTCCTGCATATACGGTGTATATTCCGTCGCACGTGCAGAGTATTCTTTACGCAACGGATGACCTTCCCAATAGGTTGGCAGCAAAATACGACGAAGCATCGGATGCCCTTCGAAATTGATCCCAAACATATCGTATGCTTCACGCTCGTACCAGTTGGCATTCGGCCAAATGTTGGTTGCCGTTGGAATGTTAATATCATTCTCATTCAACGCAACTTTAATACGGATATCACTATTGCGTTCCAATGAAAGCAAGTGATAGAACACTGTGAAGTCTGATGCAGGCAAACCATCACGGTGAGTACGCAAACGCTCATCCACCGCAGATAAGTCAAACAACATCACATAAGGACGTGGCACTGTACGTAGGTACATCAAAACTTCTTGTACACGTGCGCGCTCAACCCAGACCGTTGGAAAATCTTCAAACGTCGGTTGCACGTAAAAGTTCTCACCAAATTTGGCTTTGAGATCTTCTACAATCGCAAATGCTGGGCGGGAATCAACTGGAGTTGATTCTGGCATAGCAATTTCAGTTTCAGCCATTGGCTTGGCTTCCTATTTAATACAAATTCTGTCAAATTTCCTGATGATCATACCCTTCAGGTATGTCAAACATTCATCAGAAAAAATTACTCAATCTCATCCATAGAGCGTAAGTTTTTCACTGCAATACGTTCAGCGTTCTTACGGTCGCGTTCTGGCATCATCTTTGGCTTGTATACTGGCTGAAGATCATCACCAATTACCGCAGAAAGCGGACGACGTTCTAATTGAATTTGGTCTTGCAACAACATCAACGCCTGAATGAGTGCTTCTGGACGTGGTGGGCAACCTGGAACGTACACGTCAACAGGAATGATTTTATCTACGCCTTGCACAACAGAATAAATGTCGTACATACCACCAGAGTTTGCACAGGCACCCATTGAAATTACCCATTTTGGCTCAAGCATTTGTTCATACAAACGTTGAATAACAGGTGCCATTTTGACAAAGCATGTCCCTGCTACAATCATCAAGTCAGCCTGACGTGGCGAAGCACGGATAACCTCAGCACCAAAACGTGACAAATCATGCACACCGGTTAAAGTCGTTGCATATTCTACATAGCAGCACGAAGTACCAAAGTTAAAAGGCCATAATGAGTTTTTACGGCCCCAGTTCACAGCTGTATGCAACACGTCCTCTAAACGAGTCATGAATACATTTTTATTCACTTCTTCTTCAAGTGGATCTGTCACAATCTGACGATCTTGAAGCGGATATTGTTCAGCTTCTGGATTCGCACGGGTTAAGGTATATTTCATTCCCGAGTTACTCCTTGTTCAGAGACATGGTCGGTGTTTTATCTTTCACACGACCAGAAGATTGAGCTGGAATCGTTCCTGTAGGATCAGTCACCAACTCTTCAATTGAATTGAAGCGAGTAATTTCTGCAAGGTCCATATTCGGTGAACCAATTTTAGGTTTAATCCCTGCTATTTTACGTTTATCTGAAGGCGACCAGTTCAAGGCACCTGTAGATAATTCATAAATTAAACCAACGAGTAAAACTAAAATAAATACAGCCGCAGCTGAAAACCCGAACCAACCTACTTCACGTACAGATGTCGCCCAAGCGTACAAATACAGGGCTTCCAAATCGAATACAACAAAGAAGATTGCGACGAGGTAGAACTTTGCAGACAAGCGGATACGTGCTCCACCAGCACTAACCACACCTGATTCAAATTGCTCTTGCTTCGCACGTCCCCATGATTTACCCCCAAGGAGCAAAGGAACGGTGAGCATAAAGACACATAAAAATGTCACGCCGATCACGAAGGCAATGATTGCCCAATCGTATGGAGTAATGGCACTCATGCGGGGATAACTCCTGGCAGGCCTATTATTTAACAAAGAATGTATGTATTGGCCTTGCAAATACACCAAACACAAAATAAATCTGGTCAATTGTACCCGATTGATGTCATCTCTTGCTAGTTAATAGCTCTAAGTCTTTCGGATGATTTTTTAGACAAAACACATTATTTTTCATGATTCCACGCATTCGCACGTTCATTTATCGCTTTATCAAATTCCATTGCTATTTTTTATTAATTTTTCCGAAGTATATTTTGATGAGATGAATTAAAAATGACAAATCAGTAGCTTAATCCTTATTAAAATTTCTGAGACATCACTTTTATGCATCTATTTGGGTTTATTCAACAACAAATTTGCACGCATTCCGCAAAATTATATTTAAAATATTTTGTTACATTCTATGTTGAAAAGTAATATTTCAGCACTCAACACTTTTAATAAAAAATATCTTTATGTGATAAATAATGTCATTTAATCAAATCGCCACCCTCCACATAACAACCCCATTATCAAAATAGGTATCCTCAGGCTAAAATAGTTTTTTTATTTCTCTTTTCCAAAATATGAGACGCCTACTTTTGACCTACCTTGCTCTGCCAACATTTCATTTTATCAAGATTGATCCAATCCCACTTTTTCGCACAGCCAGGGGTTGAGATCTACGTATGATGTGTTTTCCCATGTATGCATTTCCTTATACCCGGACCTGTATTTGATTGATGCTGATATACGGGTCAGCATTTATATGCCCAACAACCATCCAACACTCGATCTGCTCGATCCCCTGCCCTTCAAGATATCTTTTCCAACTCTGCTTTAAAGATGAGCTCAATGACAAGATATTATGGATATGCCGTACCACTGAATTCAATTACAGCACCCATCAAAATGTTTGATGCTTTGATGGGTATTGAATAAACAATACTTGTTGTCGCAAACATAGACGAATTATCTACACAGCCTATACACATCAAACGTTTTTCCTGTGTATGCTAAATATCATTCACTTTAAATCAATAATTTAGGGGTTAAAACATGGAATTTAGCAGCAAACCAAATTATTTTTTATTTGCACAATTACTTGTCCGTCATATTGAAAATTATGTCAAAAAGCATCCTGATGCACAAAATGCGATTTTTGATCTTCGTGATGTTTATGAAATTTTCCGTCAAGACCTTGCTGCAACCACAACAAATCTGGAAGGTATCTTAAATATTGCAGATGAATATCGAATTGATACGATTCAAGGTGATCAGAAGATTATCAGTGGCTATAAAATTGATGCGGAACAAAACAGCTTGTTGATTGACTTTAATGCAGACGCTTTACAGGCATTGAGAGAAAATAAACCCATCATTGCCCCGGATGCAACTCTTCAGGAATAAGCTTCAAGGCTGAACCTCATCAGCCTGACTGATCTTTAAATAAAAAAACACCGAAATATTTCGGTGTTTTTTTCAGCTTTTAACCACACATAAATATATGGATTTATACTTTCTTTTTCTTAAACCGCTCAACAGGCCAAGACATGGTAAATCTTGCCCCACCGAGTTCAGGACTTTGATCGACCTCAATCGTACCGCCAAACCAATAAGCAATACGACTGACAATCGACAATCCCAAACCATAGCCACCGGAAGCGCGAGTTCGACTGTCGTCCAAGCGTGCAAATGCTTCAAATACACGCTTACGGTCTTCTTCAGGAATCCCTGGACCATCATCCTCTACACACACATATGCCATTTTGGTTTGATGATTGACACCACCACTCAAGCTGACTTGATGATCACAATAACGTACCGCATTACCCACGAGATTTTGCACAACCCGGTGTAAATAACGACGCTCTGCATCCACCACCACATCAGAAGAAAGTGGATTGAGATGAATGATCTTCTGAGTTTTCAACGCCTCAGTTTCTGTAGCAACCTGCTGTAAAACATCAATCAATGCGATTTTTTCAAAGTCCAAAGAAGGCGTACCCTGTTCCAACTTGGCATAAGTCATGATCTCATCAATCAAGGTATTCAAAGCCTCAATGTCTTTGTCGATCATTTCAACCTGTTGCAGACGATACTCATGATCTTCTTCATCTGCCAACATTTCCATGCCAAAACGAATCCGCGCTACAGGCGTCCGCAACTCATGCGATACCGCACGCATCAACTCCCGTTGAGCTTCGATCAAACGCTGAATATGATCAGACATGCTGTTATAGCTACTGGCAAGACTCGCCATCTCATCATGCCCTTCAACAGGAACACGCTGAGACATATCACCGGTTTTCATGACATCCAAAGCTTGATTGACCTGCTTCAACTTACGTTGCATTGGCACGATCAAACCGTACACCCCCAAGCAAAGCAAGAACATACTCAACAAAGTTATTCCGGCTGCAAGCTTGACTGGCATCCAGTTAAACATCGGAACAGGTCCGAGTACCAGTACATTGGTTGGTGAGTTTGGCAACGGAGAGACGATGGAAATGGTTGTGCCACGGACTGTTGCACTGTCACGCCATAAAATGACACTTTGATCGGACCTTAAACGACCGATTTGCTCTGAATCAAGATTGAGCTGAGATATTTTTTCAACACCCACATGGTAGGAAAAGTGCTGTTGAATTTTTTTGAGATATTCTTGTTCCTGTCCCGGATAATAAACCAGATAATCCAAAATAAAGACAGGTAATGCCTTCATCTGGCGTTCGCCAATTTGATCGACTTTGATATAAAGATAGTGTTTGGGATCATTGCGGATTCCCAACACTAAATAGGCAATTCCCTGTTCAGCATCATAACGCACAACGGCTTTCTGATTTTCAATACGTTTTTCTTCGGTACGTGATAAATCAACTTTTTGTGCATCCAAATAATAAATAGGCAATTCCAATAAATCAGAAGCGTCCGAAATCCAATCAAGACGTTGCTGTTCAGTTTGTTGACGTGCTACACCTTCGCTAATCACAAATGAAATGCCATCTGTTAAAGATTCGCGATATTCCTGCGCACGTTGGTAGTTAATTATTTGAACAAGCAAGTATCCAAACAATGCCACCAACACCACAAGAATAACCAGTCCAGCATAAATACGCAGGAATATACTGTGTTTAGACACGCAAACTCACCTTCGTTATGCCTGCCTTTCTATAGGCAAGCATGTTAGATGATTGACCCATCATTTATAAGCCAGTCTCTTTAACAAATAGATAACCTTTACTACGTACAGTTTTAATACGTTTTGGATTTTCTGGATCATCGCCAATTTTTGGACGAATACGAGAAATACGGACATCGATGGAACGGTCTTGACCATCGTATTCAATACCACGCAAACGCTCAAAGATGTCTTCACGGGATAAAATACGCCCTGCGTTTGACGCCAATAACCAAAGTAAATCATATTCAGCGCTGGTAAAATCAACCAACTCACCATTTAAGGTCACTGAACGACCGCCATTGTCAATCACAAGATCATCAAACTCAATGCGTTGAGCCACTTCATCTTCTGGTGCTTTGTCTGTACGACGCAATAAAGCACGGATACGTGCTAGCAATACACGAGGCTGAACAGGTTTAGCAACATAGTCATCTGCCCCCATTTCCAAACCAAGCACTTGATCCATATCTTCAGTACGTGCAGTCAACATCAAAATTGGTTGATGATAATGTGGACGAACTTCACGACAAACGGTTAAACCGTCTGCGCCCGGCAACATCACATCCAATACGACCAAATCTGGTTGCTCCGCAATAATTCGGCGAATTGCACGATTGCCATCCGGTTCTACCCCAACCTCAAGACCATTACGAATTAAATATTCTTGAGTTAAGCGAGCAAGACGCTCGTCATCTTCAACAATCAAAATCTTTGGTAACTTTTCTTCTTGGCTCATCTATTTGCCCCTATATTTAGTTTGGTCACTGCTACAAATCTCGCAGATTCAAGACACTATGTTTTGCAATATACACACGTTTACAATGTAAACAAGACCTCATTCACCAAACTGATACATGAGAGTATCAATTTGTTATATTTTTATTAACTATTGAATTGTAGACAGTTTTCCAAGTTTTCACACCTTTATGCAGCAATATTCCTAACACAATCAATACCCAGACTATTTTTTATACAAAATATTTCATTGTTCATATTCTGTTTAATCAGTTCATCGCTTTTTGAGTTATCCACATAGTTATCTATAAGCACTCTTGGTGGTCTTTGTTATGCTATGTCCTTGCCAAATAAGGCATATAACAAAAATGATTGTTCAAGGGAAAAAGACACGAATAAAAATTTACTGATTAGAGATAAAACATTCTTAAAATGTCAATATTGATCTGACCTTAAAATTACCGTATCTTGTGTTCTAAATTAAATTAAACCACTAAGTATTGTGTTTAGTCCTCAAACATCGTGACGAACAAAATTGCAACTCGTCCGGTTCAAATGGTCCATAAACATAACAATGATGATGACAATGGAGCTACGCTGACAATGAACGCCATTACAACCCCTGGTCAACTACAAGTGATTAAACGCACTGGTGATGTTGCCGCTTTTGATGCAGATAAAATCGCTGTAGCAATTGGTAAAGCTTTTTTGGCTGTTGAGGGCCAGCAAAGCGCAGACTCAAGCCGAATTCATGACCGTATTACACAATTAACAGAAATGGTTATGAACACTTTTAATCGTCGTTTACCGTCTGGTGGAACAATTCACATTGAAGAAATTCAAGACCAAGTTGAATTGGCGCTTATGCGTACAGGTGAACAAAAAGTTGCGCGTGCTTATGTGATCTACCGTGAGCAACGTTCTGAAGCACGCAAACAAACGGGTGCTCATCATCACCCAACCCTACAAATCACAGATGCGAATGGTCAGCTTCAGCCTCTAGATTTGGGCAAACTTCAAGCCACGATTGAAAAAGCCAGCGAAGGTTTAGAAGGTATTGATGTTCAAGCCATTGTCGATGAAACAGTTAAAAACTTATATAACGGTGTAAAACAGTCAGACATCTCAACCACCATGATGATGGCGACACGTACCCGTATCGAACAAGAACCAAACTACACTTATGTGACGGCACGTTTACTTCGTGATGATTTAGTGGCAACTGGTTTAAAATTCTTAGGTTTAGCGACAGATACCGAAGAAGGCGATGCGCTTGAAACTTACCTGAAAAAAGGGATCGAGCTGGAACTTCTTTCACCAGAACTTTTGAACTTCGACCTTGCTAAATTGGCAGCAGCGATTAAACCAGAACGCTCAAACCAATTTACCTACTTAGGTCTGCAAACCCTGTTTGACCGCTACTTCATTCACTCAAACGATGTACGTTTCGAACTTCCACAATTGTTCTTTATGCGTGTCTCTATGGGGCTTGCATTAAATGAAGAGCAACGTGAAGATCGTGCAATTGAGTTCTATGACTTATTGTCTAGCTTCGATTATATGGCGTCTACACCGACACTGTTTAACTCAGGTACCTTACGTCCACAATTGTCGAGCTGTTACCTCACCACAATTCAAGATGATCTTTATGACATCTATGGTGCTATGCGTGACAATGCCCTACTGTCTAAATGGGCGGGTGGTTTAGGAAATGACTGGACACCAGTTCGTGCGTTGAACTCATACATCAAAGGCACAAACGGTAAATCTCAAGGTGTTGTTCCTTTCCTCAAAGTTGCCAACGATACTGCTGTTGCAGTCAACCAAGGCGGTAAACGTAAAGGTGCCGTATGTGCATACCTTGAAACTTGGCACTTGGATATTGAAGAATTCCTGGAGCTGCGTAAAAACACAGGTGATGACCGTCGTCGTACACACGATATGAACACTGCAAACTGGGTTCCGGATTTGTTTATGCAACGTGTGTTTGAAGATGCGGAATGGACATTGTTCACACCATCTGAAACACCTGATTTGCATGACCTTACAGGAACTGAGTTTGCTGAACGTTATGCTTACTATGAAAGCGTTGCTAAAGAAAACAACATGCTGCATAAGAAAATCCGTGCGAAAGACTTATGGCGCAAAATGTTATCAATGTTGTTTGAAACAGGTCATCCGTGGATCACATTCAAAGATGTATGTAACTTACGTTCACCACAACAACATGTTGGCGTAGTTCACTCATCTAACTTATGTACAGAAATCACTTTAAATACCAATAAAGATGAAATCGCAGTATGTAACCTAGGTTCAATCAACCTTGTTCAACATGTTCAAGGCGGTAAACTTGACCGTGAAAAACTAGCACGTACTGTAAAAACAGCAGTTCGCATGCTCGACAACGTGATTGACATCAACTACTACGCAGTTGAACAAGCACGTAATTCAAACCTGAAACACCGTCCAGTCGGTATGGGTATCATGGGCTTCCAAGATGCTTTATATGAATTGGGTATGGGTTATGGCTCAGATGAAGCAGTCGACTTTGCCGACGAGTCCATGGAAGTGATCAGCTACTATGCGATCCAAACTTCTAGCGACCTTGCGATTGAACGTGGTGTTTATTCAACATTCAAAGGTTCATTGTGGGATCAAGGTATCTTGCCAATCGACTCTTTAGATATTGTTGCGAAATCTCGTCCAGAGCGCATGTTCGAAGTTGACCGTACCCAACGTTTGGACTGGGACACTTTACGTGCCAAAGTACAAAAAGACGGTATGCGTAACTCAAATGTGATGGCGATTGCGCCTACAGCAACCATCTCAAACATTTGTGGTGTTTCACAGTCAATCGAACCAACGTTCCAAAACCTTTATGTAAAATCAAACCTTTCAGGTGAATTTACAGTGATCAACCCGTACTTAGTACGTGCGTTAAAAGATCGTGGTCTCTGGGACGCTGTTATGGTGAACGACCTTAAACATTTCGAAGGTTCTGTACAAAAAATTGCCCGTATTCCTGATGAATTAAAAGCAATTTTTGCAACCGCATTTGAAGTGGATACACGTTGGATCGTGGATGCTGCATCACGTCGTCAAAAATGGATTGATCAAGCACAGTCATTGAACCTATACATCTCAGGTGCAAATGGTAAAAAACTTGACATCACGTATAAGATGGCTTGGTTACGTGGTCTTAAAACCACGTATTACCTCCGTGCATTGGGTGCAACATCTGCGGAAAAATCAACCATTAATACGGGTGCTTTAAACGCAGTAAAAGCAACCACTGTGGCTGCTCCAGTGGCGGCGGTTGCATCAGAAGCTAAGCCTGTAGCACCTGCTGAAGAAGAAGGCTTCTCTCAAGCAGCACCAGTGCCACAAGCATGCTCAATCGACAATCCAGATTGTGAAGCTTGTCAGTAAGTCATCCTCCCGCCCCTCCCTTTAAAAGGAGGGAGATTCCTCGAAGTAAATGGTGGGATGCAAGTCCCTCCCTTTAAAAAAGAGAGATCAGGGGATTGAATAAGTTTGAAATCATAAAAGGCTGAGCCATGTTCCATTTAAGTCATAACTATGAGTTAGGCATAATTGTGCTGATCTTGGCCTTTCTGATTTTTTATATCCCTGCGGTCTATGCATTTATTGCGATCCGCAAACAGCAAAAGCGTAATCAAAATAAGTAGTGTGGGTATCTGTTCTTTCGAACAAGAACAAAACAACTATCGGCAAAACTTAATTTTGCTTGCACAGAATAAGCGTATAGTAGTGACATCTTTTTTGTGAGATGTCGAACATAGATATTAACAACGAAGAGAGAACAACGATGTCTATCCTAAGTTGGGACGATTTTGAAGATGATGAACCGAAACAAGCTGCACAAGCTCACCAGCCTGCGCCCGTCGAACCGAAAAAAACGACTGATTCGCAAGTGGTATCTGATGCAAAGCAATCATCGCAGAATTTGGCAGCTGCACAATCCGCTGGAACCTATTCAGCAAGATCAACAAATCCAACCGATTCGTTGGCAAGAGCATCTCACGCCTTAGAAAAGTTGGATGTTGCACCGGGCTTGGAAGAGCTTGAAATGGGTGCGCAGCGCGTACAGGTTGATGATAAAGCCATGATCAACTGTCGCGCAGATTTAAACCAGCTTGTACCATTCAAATACGAGTGGGCTTGGCAAAAATACCTAGACGGATGTGCAAACCACTGGATGCCACAAGAAGTCAACATGAACCATGACATCGCACTGTGGAAGTCTGAAAATGGTTTGACTGAAGATGAGCGTACCATTGTAATGCGTTCTTTAGGTTTCTTCTCGACTGCAGACTCATTGGTTGCAAACAACCTGGTTTTGGCGATCTACCGTCATATTACCAACCCTGAATGCCGTCAATACATCTTGCGTCAAGCATTTGAAGAAGCGATTCATACGCATGCTTACCAGTACTGTATCGAATCTTTGGGTATGGATGAAGGCGAAGTCTTTAACATGTACCGTGAAGTTCCATCGGTTGCCCGTAAAGCAGCGTGGGGCCTGAAATATACACAGTCTTTGAGTGATCCTACTTTCCATACGGGTACTCCTGAAAACGATCAGATCTTACTACGTAACCTGATTGCATTCTATTGTGTACTTGAAGGGATCTTCTTCTACTGTGGTTTCAGCCAAATCTTGTCCATGGGTCGTCGTAACAAGATGAATGGTGTTGCTGAGCAATTCCAATACATCTTGCGTGATGAGTCGATGCACTTGAACTTTGGTATCGACATGATTAACCAAATCAAGATCGAAAATCCACACTTATGGACTGCCGAGTTCCAAGAAGAAATCATTCAAATGATTCTTGAAGGCACCATGCTTGAAATCGAATATGCGCGTGACACCATGCCACGCGGTGTATTGGGTATGAATGCAGCGATGATGGAAGAATATTTGAAATTCATCTGTAACCGTCGTTTAGCACAGCTTGGTCTTCCTGAGCAGTTTGCTGGTGTAAACAACCCGTTCCAGTGGATGTCTGAGATGATGGACTTGCGTAAAGAGAAGAACTTCTTTGAAACGCGTGTGACTGATTATCAAACTGGTGGTGCGTTGAGTTGGTAAGGTAGACCGTCGTTGAACGACACATCAGTTGTCATAAACGACACAACACCTGTCATGGAACGACATGACAGGTGTCATACACATAGTATTATTTTTTAAAATTTTCAAAATAAGGAATATGTTCAGCTTCTTCTGGAATTAAAGGCTCATCATCATGCCTTAAAACTATTCTTTCAATATCATTAATACCAACTTCCCAAGCATTTTTAATTACAAGTTCTTTCTTCTTAATTAAATATTTTTCAAACTCTGGATATGGGTAAAATTGACCATTAAAAAATACACCAAAACTTAAACTATATGAGCCATACTTTTTATATTCCTTTTCAAAATTACTCCAATTCCGATCTGTAGGCGGTGTCATCTCATGAATACGACTACACATAGTAATTAATTTATGTTGATCATTAGCCATAATATTTTCCGTAAGTAAAACTCTATAATTATAAGGTTCTTCTTTAGACACCCCTCTTATTATGGAGAATCTCAGTCTTTCTAAGCTATCAACCTGACCTAAATTCTCATATAAGTCCATGAAGACATCCTCTCCCCCTTCTTTTTTAAAAATTAAAAGAATAACAGGAGGTTTATTTTCAAAACACATGAAAGCTAAACCATGCCATGCTGCCTCATCCCATAATTCAGGTTTAATCAAAGTCGTTACAGCAATTTGATCATGACTTATAGATTCTAAATTTCCAAAATCAGGAGTTTTTTTATGATCTCCCATTTGAATTTTCTCAGTTTTATTTTGTAGCACTTTTGGGCTACCTTGATCCCAAGACAACTTTCTAATTAACTCAAATTTAGTTCCCTTATTACCATTAAGTATGTCTAAAACATTTTTATGGGAATCTCTTCCCATGACATTGTATGTCGCACCAAAACATGTACTAAATGCAATAGACCTTGTAATAGATAAATCAGTTATGAATGAGGCTTCTACAAATTTTTCAATATCTAGAACATGATAAACTTTAATCAAACATTCAATAACAAACTGAACAAACCACTCAAAAACTATTTTTTGATTATTTTGATCTAAATGCTCCCATGTAAAATTAGAACAGAAAATATCCACATATATTCCCTTGGAGGATTTACTAAATTCATGAGATATGGTGCTATTTTCATCATCACCAATAATATTAATTTCTAATGAGCTAATTTTTGTAAAAACTTTATCAATTGGATTTGTAGAAAAGAAATTTTCGATTGTAGTCAAAATAGATTCAGACAGTTCAATATATGGGGAGCGATTTGGAAATTGAATTTTAAATTCACATCCCGACACTCTAGTAGTGTAGGTAATAGACTTTCCTAATGTAGGTAAAATTTGAGATGTAGGATGTCTAGTATCTGTATCTCGACACAAAAATAATGTTTTCACAAACTCATCTAAAGAGGTTTGCTGAAATTCTTCTTTTAACTTATCTTCATATCCTAAAATATATAGGAGAGCACTATTAGAAAAGAAAAGTTGCAATTTTTCTAAAAAATCAGGTAAATATTCGAGCTCAGCAAGTTGATCAAACCTACAATTTAATAATAAATGAGCTAAACACCCATCAAATCGTATTAACTCTTCCTCATCTATGTAATCATCTTTTATTGCATTTAAGCTAAGTAGTGCTAGTTCTGCCCAACGTAATGATTGAGGAATTCTACCTAACTCCAACTCTTTCCACGCAAGTTGCCAATAGACTTTTATAGCTGAGGGTAAAATTAATTTTTCTTTATGAAAATAATTTGCTAGAAGTGATGCTGAAAATAATAGACTTCCTCTACTTGCCCATCTAAGACCAACCCTTGAATATGCTTCAGATAATAATAGATTTGCATAAGTCATTTCATCATACGTTTCTTTTTTATTTAGACCTGAAACAGACTTCCCTAATAACTTAATAGCTTGGTATGGCTTATTATCGTCTAAACGCTTCAATCCACGTTCAAGTTGTAGTTTTGCTGTCTTTGTCTCACTATCACGCAAACCAGATTGCTCTGTAAAGTAATCTAAAAGTTCTTCATATTCTTCATATTTATCAAAAATAATATCCAATTCCTGAAATAAATTATAAAATTTTTCAAAAGGAAAACCTATTAGATTACTTCCCAATCGACACGTTTCAAGTGTCTTTTTTAATAACTCTATACAATATTTTTCATCTGGAAACTTAACAATTAGCTGTAATAAATCCAAGTGAATAGATGCCATTAATGAGTTACTTGGACGACTTAAATCTTTTGATAATCTATCCAATACATCAATGGTATTATTATAGATACAATCAATATCTACACTAGGATGTATATCTTTTAAATAGCTATACCTCCCATAGTAAATTGTCAATAAGTTTACTATTTTCTCCCAACTTTCTGAGTTAGTATTTTCTGCAAGATTTTCAAAAGTTAATTCTAAATTACTCTCAAATAATGAATAATCTTCAAACCACCAGTGTGCAGCCCAAGCATACTGATAACTTGCCTCTAATGATTGCTGAGATGTTCCAAATTTTTTAGCAACTCGAACAGCCCGATCAAATAAACTTTGGGTATCAATTATAGGTTTTTCTAATTCTTTGCTTAGAATAGCCACCTCTAGGAAATAATCTACCTGCTGAGTTGTAATTTTTGAAGCATCAATTTTTTCTGTAATTAGTTTATTCAATCTATCTAATTCTTTTTGTTTCTGATAATCATCAGCACTTAATTCAATTTCTCTTTTATAAGATGTAGGAATACTTAATGTATTGATTGCTAGAAACTCTAACTGATTCTTATAAATTTGGTCCAATATCCAACTTAAATCTAAAATACGTACATCAATTGAATATTGCTTGGTTAACTCATCCTCTAATTTACTTCTTTGATCTGCTTTAATTGATTGATTTGTTATACAAAAAACTTTTACATACCCCATGCCCGTTTCAACAATTTTTTTTACATCTTTTTTACACTTGGCTTTCCAATCTTTTTGAGTACTTACAGCAAAAGCCCAACGTTCATTGTGAGATTGCTCATTAACTCCTTCAAGCCACAATAATTGATTCTGTGAAGAAACAGGAAAGGTCTGAGTATCTGTTTTTCCATCACCACCTGCAACAGGTCCTGTTTGCTCTAAAAGGTTTGGGCAAATAATTTTTTCACATAATTTTTTTGCAAATGTCTCAAATTCTAATTCTTGACTACGTATATTAAGTGTAGCTAAATAATGCTCCAATTGGACTCTATCGAGAACTCCTGTTTCAACAACAATAGAGCTAGAAAACTCTTCTGGTCTCCTATTTTTTAAAAACTCTTTAGCAGAAAAATTATCAGGCAAAGTCATTAAATACTCACTTTATAAAAAATTTTAAGATTTCATCAAAAATAATCATCATAACAATTTATATTCTTTTTAAAGCTATTAAGGACCAAAACAACTCTTTGTACGATCTCTAATATTCGAAAATAAATTAAATTTATGTATCAATCAATAGCTAAAAACTGTATCAATTTTCCAAAACTCTTACTAACCTATAATGAGTAATATTTTATTGATTTTAAATATCTTATTAAAAAATATTGTTGTTATAAATTTCAATAGAATGGTAATAATACTAAAAAATACCTTTAAATTTCATAGTATTAAAAAAAAACTCAATTGATCTTTCACAAAATTTGACTTATTTTTAAACTATTCCAAATTTTTTCGGGCAATGTGACTATGGTAGATAAAAATGAGATTCGACGAAAATTCGAACTTAGTGGACTCTCAATAGCTGATTGGGCTCGTCAAAATAATTTTTCACCAGATCTTGTGTATAGCGTACTTAAAAGTAAGCACATTCCCATTCGTGGAGAAAGCCATAAGATCGCAGTCAAATTAGGTTTAAAAGAAGAAGTTAATGTTCCTATATTCAACTTTGATACAAATAAGGAGACAAATTAACGAAAAATTAGTCATGCATAAATAAAAAACGGATCTTTTTTAAAGATCCGTTAGTTCTACATTACACGAAGATAATATAGAGAGTCAGACCCCTAGTATCTTCTGTGTAGAACCATACGTCAAGCCTTTCACACCAGTCTTTTTTTAGGTGTGTAGGGTTTTCTTATCCTTAGAAAACAAAACTCTATGGATACATATGCTTCAAAAACATGGAGATATAATATGTCTTATCCTATAAGCCACACACAACAACATATACAGCAACTCATTTTTGAACAGATCCATTCAGCATTTAATCAAAAACCCAATATTGCTGGAACACTACATGGTCAGCGTCGTATTTATCAAGGCTGCTTAGAACGTCGAACTTCTCTTTTTCCCAGCCGTAAAGCTGGTGGTTCAGTTGCTTTAGAAAGCTTTCTGGAATTGGCTTATGCTGTACAACTAGAAAGTCATCCTGCGGTTGAATCTTATCGAACACAGGCCTTAAAAATTCCGATTGGGCAAAATTTGGAACTTTATCCTGACTTTCTGATTCGTACTCAAAAAGGTGATTTTGAAGTCCATGAGGTTAAACCATCCATTCAACATCTATCCCTAGAAAGTCTTCAACGCTTTGAGAGACTAGCTTCCATTTTGGCGTCAATAAATATCCCTTTTAAGTTAGTTGATGCAAATACATTACCCCAACGCCAATCCCTAACACAGTTATTGCATCTTTATTCTCGTGGCCATCTTCAGGACTGGACATCACTTGAAATTGAATTGGCACAACACCTTTTGATTCGCTATGAATTGGATGATCTAGAACAAGCGTATAGCATTTTAGAAAAAGACCAATTGTCTCCACAACTTGCAGACTATTTGCTTTTCCATCAAATCATTCAAATTAAAAACGCCAAAAATAATCATCTTATGCTGGGAGTAGATCTATGAATACTTCCCTTCCTATTCCTAATATTGGTACTCGTTTTTTATTTCACGGTTCACAGTTTGAAATTAGCTTTATCGGTCATGGTATATGCCGATATTCTGCGATCGCTGGTGGTCGTATATTTCAAATTCCATATCATCAGTTTGAAGAATGGTATAAGTCTGGTCAGATTGAATATGATTTTAATACATCAAATTTGTTAGTTAATCCTGAGATGACAACAAAAAGAATACGTAAACTTAGGTATATACAAGCAGCTCTATCTAAGCTGCCACGTCCAACTGCAGTTCAACCATTAACGATATTAATTCAGCAGATTGCCAAAGAGATTCAAGACCAGATACCACCAAGCCCTAGATCTGTTGCACGATGGATTCGAGTATATCTACTAAGTAATCAGTGCACAGAATCTCTTGAAAAGAAAAAATCAGGTAATCATTATGTTCGATTCTCTTTAGAAATCGAACGTCTAATCCATCAAGCCATCCAAGAAATTTACCTCTGTTCAGAGCGACGAGATGGTAAAGATGTACTGGCATTTATTGTTGGAAAAGCCATGGAACATGGCTGGACATCACATAAAATCCCTTGTTTACGAACGATTGAACGTCGTATCAATCGTTTGGATCCTTATGTAGTCATTAACGCCAAAAAAGGATCTCGTACTGCAAGAAAATTACTCAAAGCTGCTGGACAATCCATCATCAGCCCAACCGTAATGGCTTTGGTGGAAATTGATACCCATTATCTGGATATCATTATTATTGATGATATAACAGGAGCCATTTTAGGTCGTCCATTTTTATCATGTGCGATTGATATTTACACTCGAGTCATCGTTGGGATTTACGTCAATTTATACCCACCAAGTGCATTGACCACAATGTGTGTGATTCGGGACATGATTACCCGACCCCAAAGAGGTTTACCTGGTGGTGTGCCGAGCCAAATTATTCCAGACAATGGCGTGGAGTTCAAAAATAATTCTTTTGGTCGACTATGTGAAACTTTAAAAATTACCATTACGCCATCGCAGATCGGCACGCCAAATAATAAACCGCATATTGAAAGTTTCTTCAGAACATTAACTGAAGGTTTAATCCAAAAATTACCTGGTACAACTTGCTCGAACCCCACAGCGAGAGGAGATTATAACGCCAGTAAAAATGCCAAAATGACACTTGCAGATGTTCAAAAATATGCAGAGCAATGGATCAATGAGATTTATCACACAGATCCTCATTCTGAGACCAATCGTATACCTATACTTGCTTGGGAAGACGCCACAAAAATAGTTAAGCCAACTTCGCTTTCAGATGATGAGGCATCTGTACTATGCCGAAAACCTTACGAACGTAGCATTAACAAGGGACGTGTCTTAATCGACTACTTGTATTATTTTTCCCCTGCTCTAGCAACCTTTGAACAACAGAAGCTCACCAAAGTGATTGTACTTGTTGATGAAATAGATTTAGGGCATGTATTTATCGTTGATCCGAATGATCCAACTAATCTCATCAAAGCTGAATGCACCAATACTAGTTATGCACAGGGTTTGACTATGTATGCTCATCAAGAAGCACAAAAAATCAAAAAACAGATGGCTCAGGCAGATCTTAGACGTTTAGGTGAAAAGGCTAACCTACTTGCCCGTTGGCATTTACTGAAACAAATCCAAGAAGATTTACAGAGGAAAAAGCCTAAATTACGCCAACTAGTAATAGATTTTCCTGAAGAAATTAAAAATCTTTCAATGCCAATCAAGCCATCCCCAATCGTTGCGGAAGAACAGCAAGCCACCGATGGCTATACCGCATTCTCTTCAATGGAGATCTAAGATGAATCATTCAATATCTATTCTTGAACGAGTTGCTCACATTAATCGCTTTATTGTACGCCATCCAGAATTTAATCACGCATTTCATGGCATCACTGAATGTATGCAAAAAAGTCAGACCTACCAAGAGCCTATTGGCAGTATTTTACACGCCGACGGTGGTCATGGTAAGACTTTGCTTTGTAGAGCCATAATCAAACAAATGCCATCTTATACAACTATCGTTGAGGGTTATGAAAAAACTATTATTCCAGCATTTTATGCTCAGGTTCCATCTCCAGCATCAGTCAAATCAGTGGCCAGTATGCTGCTCAAGGAACTAGGAGATCCTAATCCAGCATCTGGAAATACCACTCAAATCTCGTTGCGACTGTGTCATTTACTGCGCCAATGTGAAACTAAACTAGTTTTTCTGGATGAATTTCATCACCTTTTCCGTTTTCAAAAAACAACTACTAAATTAAATATTGTGGTATGCGATTGGATTAAATCAATCGTTAATGAAACACAAATTAGCTTCTGCTTGGTTGGTCTATCACAGTTTGTTCCCTTATTAGAAATGGATTCACAGCTAACCCGACGATTTCAATATCACTATCCCTTGCATGCTCTGACACTAGGTTCATCTACATCATACGGCTCGATTTTTCCATTTCTTGCTGAAGTAGAAAATCAAATCAAAACCAGATGTGAAGTCTCTTTTGATCAAAGTCTAAACTCGCCCTTAATAACTACACAACTTTATGCTGCCACTGCTGGCAATCCAGCCTTTATCATGACACTTATCAAAGATAGTGTGCTAATTGCCCTTAAAGATAATCGAGAAATCATTACAACTCATGATTTCAGCAGCGCATGGTTACAGGGAACGACAGCTAAAGTCAGTTTGACCAAAAGTGATCCTTTCAAGATGTCACGTAATATTTTGGCGAGTCAGATGAGGATTGCTCTATGAATTCTTATTCTTTATTAATTAAACCTATCCCCTATCCAGATGAAAGTGCGGCCAGTCTTTTAATTAGAGCAGCCGAGGCCAATGGGTTTTCTAGTGTTTATTCTCTTTGTAAAATTCAGTCAAGCAGTCCTGCCACAACACTCAGTAGTCATGTAACTCATCAAAAGAGATTTAGAAAACTACTTCAGTTACTAGGCTTATCTGATGAATATACATCATTAGCATTTGCACTAAGTGGCTCTACTCAAGCTATGCCAAGAAAATATTCTAAAATTATTTTAAAGCACAGTTTCTTTCGCAAAGATGTTCAGGCTTTTTGCCCTAAATGTTTAAGTGAACAATCTTATTGGAGACGTCATTGGTTACTGCGCCCTTACACTGTGTGTTTGAAACATGGCACACAGTTGTATGATTGCTGTCCAAAATGTAAAAAAGCTCTCAATATTAGTCGGAATAGAATTGATTTTTGTCATGATTGTGGGCAAGACTTACGAATATTACCAGCCAACTCAAAGAATTCTGAAGTAATACAGTGGTTCATGGATACCATATACCATGGTGATCAAAAAATTATTAACCAACTATCCGATTATTGGTTAGCTTTAGAAAAATTCGACTGGAAATCTAATAATATCGATGCCGATCATCAACGCATTCAAATGGCATATGAATACTTAACAAACCCCGAACAATCTAAGAAAACACTTATCCATATCATTAATTCAAGAGTTTCTAAAGCCCATCCTCAAATTCAGGCTGTCTATTTTAAAAAACAAAGTTCAATACTACGTGAATATGCAAATTCTATATTGGCCAATTGCATTCATGTTGCTCAACCAGCAACAAATCATCTAAAACAGTTTTTTTCTTTGGACCAAACAAGGACCATTCTAGATATTTCCTATCCTAGATTGAAAACCTTAATTCAAAAAGAAAAATTAGCCACCTTAAAAAATGCTAAAGGGCTTATATATATTAGTAGTATTGATGTTGAACGGCTCCTGTTAGACGAATCACATAAAGTACCTTTACTATCTCCACGTGTACAAAACGTTCCAAAAGACAATCTTCTCACACTTCCAGAAATTGCAAGCCAATTGCAAATTCATAAGGAAATAGTTCGAGACCTTGGTGTCAAAGGTTGGTTAAAGCTTGATAAAAAGAAAGTAGATGGAAATGTAAAGAATGTAGCACTACCAGAAATCATCGAAGAATTTAGCAAAAAATATATTTCTGTTGGAACCTTAGCTCGCCGGTTGAATGTTAATTCTACAAATCTAGCCGATAAGCTAAAGCATTTTGGCATTGAGCCTGTAGGAGGCCCTCACATTGATGGATTGAGAACAAACCTTTATCAACAAACTGATATTGAATGCATTACCACCGAAATGATCAATGACCTCAAAATTTATGAAACATATACCGGTCGCCCCTCAAAAAAAAGATTAAAAATGGTTCATTATGAATCAGATCCGACTTTATATTTTTCATTAAGACATACAAGTTCGAAATTACATATCAGCCCATCAAAAGTAGCTGTACTTGTTCAAAAGGGTATCTTAAAAAAAGATGAACACTGCCACTCAGTTATTAGAGTAGAAAAAGCTTCTGTATCTATTTTGATAGAAGAGCTCAATCGTCAAGACTTTATTTCTCTAGAGGATGCTGCAAAAAAATTAGGATGTGCCATCAATTGGTTACATATTAATTGGATTAAAACAGGCTACCTAAAACTGCATGATTTTGTGTACTGGAAGTTTGTAAAGACGGACGATATAAACCAAGTAAAAGCTCTTCAAAAAGAATATATGACAGCAATCGAAGCTAGTAAGGTTTTGAGCATGCACCGCACTCACATCATTAATCTCAAAGCTCAAGGAAAAATTGATTCCATATCTTTTGGCGAATCAAATTCCTTAAATTTATATCGAAGAGAAGATGTATTAAAACTACTTAAAAAGCAAAATGATGGCTACAGCTTTACCTAGTATACTTTTTAAATCAATTGTTTAGGAATATACTAAGATTTTCCTTATCTCATACATCATAAGATAGTACCACTACCTGAAATCCAACTTTTTATAGAAGTTAAGATGGCTTCGCACCCAAGAATTATTTGGGTGCGAATTTAATCTAAACATCTATCAAATGAGACAGTATTAAGTATGAACTCAACGATTAGTATTTGCTTCTCGTTCCTCACGACGCTTTTTTAGGTGTGCAACGACTTGATCATGTGGCACAGCTGGGCGTGGGTCAGTAGATGCCTTTTCTATTTTAGCTCTAAACCATGCGTTATATTCTGCTTCGTGGTCGGAACTATCAAATTCAGACACAATAGGGTCAAAAACGGTGCTCATGTGCTTATCTCATATAAGATTAAAAAACTCTTCCTCTAGCTCAAGAACTGACTGATTAAATCTCATTCTTTTATTTTCACAAGTATTTTGTCTTTCAATAATAGCATCAGATGTAAAAAATGCCTCTTGAATTTGCATTTTATGTTTATCACTTAACTCTACCATATCATCCATACCAAAAGCATAAAATGGATAAATATCAGAGTCTTCCTTATTATAAACCAACCCACTAAGTTTATAAAAATCAATTAATTTAACAAACTCGTCATCAAAGCTACATAATGCAGGAAAGAAATAATCCGCATTTTCACTAAGAGAAAATGTAGATGCTTTCTCTAAATATCTAAAATGAAAAATATCCCATGCCATAGCTTTCATCTTTCTAACCAATTCGTCAGAATTCTTTTGAATTTTTCCAAAGAAATTAGATTTATTTGAAAAAATAGCATATGCAAGATTTGCATCACGGACAGACATCAAACCAAGATACTTTTGATTCATCTCAAAGTAGGTGTAGATCTTTGTATAAATTGATTTTTTACTATATTTCCATCGAATAATAGCAATTATTAAAATAATTATATATTGCTCATGAAACATTCTTTCATACTCAACATTAAACTGTTCATTAGTTAACCTAAATATTTCTTGAGACATTTGCTGCTGGGCTATTTGTTGAATCTCAAAATCAGTTTTATTGAATTTTAGTTTATTCTCATTCTTAAATGCCTCAACATCCAAATTTCTAAACATCTCATAAGCAAGCTTAACATCGTAGATTTCATCTAAATTACCACCAGATTTTAAGTTATATGTGTTCTCCGTCAAGTGAGGGATAGGATCAACATTTACATCTGGCTCTATAATAAACCTAAAAAATTCATCCAGATCTCCTGGCAATCTATTATTATTTCTATCAAAAAAATATGAATATAAATAACTTACAGCTTGTGTATCCAAAGATATAGAATAGTCAATTGGAATCTCCTCCTTCTTCCCAGATAATAAGGAATCAACAGTTTTTCCACTTAAAACGAATACATTATTATATTTATATAAACCTCTTATGGCACCTGTCTTTGAAAAATTTTTATCTACTGCAAGACCTGGAATAGCAGCTGAAGATTTGTCAAAACTTAAGATAAAAACATAGTCTTTTAATATACCCTCAAATATTTTGTATAATTCTGCTGCTTCTTTTATTGATGAGGAAAGAGCAATTTCAGCTATAAGTTCTTTTAAGCCTAAATTCATATTAAATTATCTCTAACAAAGATTTTAATAATAAAGCGCATGCGTAATAAAACAAGGCATGGACGACACAAACTGTCGCAAAACCTCAATCCCATTTAAAAAGCAGTAGTGACGAAAACGCATTCGTCACTCAGCGATATCACATGACATATCAGTTTTATTTTTACTGTTTTCAAGACAATGATAGCTATCATACAAAAGGAAACTATGTCATTGAGGTGTATACCTCTTCCTTAATTTTTTATCCATATGTTCTGAATAACTCCCCTCTTCAAAATGATATAGTCCATTTATTTTGATTCAATTAAATTTTATTGCTGACATAAATGTATATTTGACTTATCTTTTTTTGTAAGTTACAACAAGATACATCTTTACACTTGAACCAACTAAAACACACTAACTCAAGAATATTAAAGGATAATATCTTGTCTAATATTAATTATGAAAAACAGGCTCAGGACTATTACGGGAAGGCTCCTATCATAATTCTGGGCAGCGGAGCATCGGCAGCACATGGAATGTCTGGTATGGGAGCACTAGCACAGCATTTGACTAAAGAAACTAATGTTTCAGACTTATGCGATACAGACATGAAATCTTGGGGTATTTTCTGCCAGACACTAACAAATGGCATAGATCTTGAAACAGCACTCCATCAAGTAGATGTATCTAAAGAATTAACATGCAGGATCATAAATTCCACGTGGTCACTCATAAACTCTGAAGATTGCAATATTTTTAAAAGTGGCTTACAGAACATTTCAATGTTCCCGCTCAGTCGCCTACTTAAACACATGTTTAAAACAACTCTAAAAAAAGTAAATATTGTCACGACGAATTATGATCGTCTAGCAGAGTATGCATGCGAACAAAGCAAAATCCATCACTACACTGGTTTTACACACGGCTTTTTCCGCCAACTAACCACTCCCGATGAATTAACCTGCTCACGCAGAGTGAATATCTGGAAAGTACATGGGTCTCTCGACTGGTTTCAGTCTCCATTAGAAGACACCGTTGCAATTTCTGGCGCACAAGAGATTCCTGAGAACTATAGCCCACAAATTGTGACACCAGGTACTCAAAAGTACCAGAAGACACATCTTGAGCCATTCCGCTCTATCATTAATAACGCCGACAAAGCTATCAATGAAGCAGGATCATACTTGTGTATTGGATATGGATTCAATGATGAACATATTCAACCAAAACTTATGGCCAAATGTCAGCGACAGGAAGCACCAGTCACAATCATCACATACGCGCTTTCCGATTCGGCCAAAAAACTTATTATTGATGGCAAAGCAAAAAATTACTTAGCGATAGAGCGTGGGGCGACAGATGACAAATCTGTTGTTTACTCTTCACTAAGCAACTCTTCGTTCACAGTTGATAAAAACATCTGGAGCCTTGAAGGCTACTTATCACTCATCATGTAGAGAGAACATATGGCTATATTTAACTTTAAGGATGAAGAGACCCTCGGGAAAGTTGCCTCAGTTGACACGACGAATGTTATTGTAGATGTAGAGAATATTGCTCATCTAAAACGGCTACAGGTTAACCACCTTGCTGTGCTCCAAAGCAGCAGACCTGGACAGCACCTCATTGGGCTTATTACACAAGTGACTAGAAAGCGTGGTATCGAGAATATTTCCGATGATGGAATAGTAGACCAAAACTCAGAATTGAATCTATGCCGCATTGCTTTAATTGGAACCATGCTGGATCGTGATGGCTCCAAGGACAATGTCTTCCGTCGAACACTGGAAAGTGTTCCAGAAATTGATGCCAACTGCTTTTCGCTTGAAGGTGATAATCTAACCAAATTTATGCGTACGCTCTCTAGTGTTTCGGGGGATGAAAACGCCTTGACTCTTGGTAAATACACTCTAGATGAAAATGCAGTTGCCTACCTTAATGGCAATAAATTTTTCCAGCGCCATGCCTTTATCGGAGGAAGTACAGGTTCTGGGAAGTCATGGACAACTGCCAAAATTATCGAACAGATGGCAAGGCTTTCTACTGCTAATGCCATTGTCTTTGACCTTCATGGCGAATATGCGCCATTAATAGGGACTGGTATTCAACATTTCAAAGTCGCAGGACCATCAGATGTTGAGGCCAAACTTAAAATCTCTGATGATGTACTTTATCTCCCATATTGGCTCCTTTCTTACGAAGCATTAGTTTCCATGTTTGTAGACCGTAGTGATCAAAATGCTCCTAACCAAGCCATGATTATGGCGAGAGAAATTAATCAAGCCAAAAGAAAGTATCTCGAGGAAAATGGTCAACAAGACCTGCTAAAGCATTTTACTGTGGATAGCCCAGTCCCATTTGATCTTAACCTCCTGATGTCGAGACTGAATGAAATAAATATTGAAATGGTGCCTGGTGCGCGTGGTGACAAGCAAGGTGACTTCTTCGGAAAGCTCGCGCGCATGATTTCTAGACTTGAAAACAAAATCTCTGATAGACGTCTCGGCTTCATGTTTAATGGTGGTGAGGATATTCTTGATTTTGCTTGGCTTGAGAAATTTGCTAGTGCTGCACTCGGCAGCACAGATGAAAATGGTAAGGCAGGCATCAAGATCATCAACTTTTCTGAAGTTCCCTCGGATGTTCTTCCCCTGATCGTTTCCCTTGTTGCACGAGTCACATTTTCCGTACAACAATGGACCCCATCTGAACTTCGTCACCCTATTGCTCTTCTCTGTGATGAAGCCCATCTATATATGCCACAGCGCAATATGGCAGATTCTGCTGATGATATTTCATTGGATATCTTCGAACGCATCGCCAAAGAAGGACGCAAATATGGTGTCAGCTTAGTTGTAATCAGCCAACGCCCATCTGAAGTAAATAAAACACTGTTAAGCCAATGTAGCAACTTCGTTTCCATGCGACTGACTAATGCTGAAGATCAAGGAGTTATCAAACGCCTTCTTCCTGATAGCCTCGGTGGTTTTAGTGATATTCTTCCGACTCTCGACACTGGAGAAGCATTAGTCGTTGGTGATGCTAGCTTACTACCAAGTCGAATTAGGATCGATGAACCTCAAAATAAACCAAATAGTGGTACTGTCAATTTCTGGGATGAATGGCAGACGCAAGTCAAGGAAAAGCGCCTATCAACTGCCGTTGATAATTGGCGTAAGCAAAGTATTCAATAATAAAGATTTGAGGGGGGACAAAGCATCCCCTCTCAATTCAACCATAGCATAGCGTCATTTATGATCTAAAACTCATCCTATAAAAAGGACTCTGAGACTGGCTAGTGGACTATTCACTAAACGCAATCGCTGGAAATAACAGCATTTATGTCGTACGAAGGATATAGTGAGATTTTTCAAATCCTTTAAATAGATTTTCTGCATAGGACTTGCTTTCTGAGTTTCTCCTTTCAAACTTTTCTCAAATGCTTAGTGGCCAATAAGATAATAAAAATTATCACCTTATTAGATATATGAGTACATTAACTGAAAGTCATACAAGTTCTTTTTAGATCGCAATCCAAACTAAGCATCATTTTAGTGGAATAAGATATTGTTGATAGTTTAAGAATAGAATTAATCTCGCAAAATCTATCTTGATTTGAATCTATATATTTTCTAACACTTATAACTACCAAACCCAATCTTTAACTTTCTCGGCAACCAATTGATTTTCAGTAATATTTTTATGACTATCAAAAAGAGACTTTCGATAGGTATCAATCTCTAACAAAAGCTCACTACTCCCCCCCATTTTTTTCATTCTATCCCTCAATATATCGCAAGTGCTATAATGTAGAGGAGGAAGGTTTTTGAAACATTGATGCAATATTGAAATGCTGTGATTTCGTATATTTGTATTGTCTAAATCATAGTCATCAGTAGTGCTATTTATACCGAAAGTTTTCCGATACTCTATAGCTGAATCTCTAGCTGATTCTTCAAGCAGCTCGATTGCCTCAAGAAGGCGATAAGACAACATCAATAAATCCTTATCTGAAGAAAAGTAGTCTAAAAACTCATTAAAAGCATTATCATCATTCAACCATTTTTCAAACTCACCTAAACTATCCAAAACACTAAAAGCTTTTGATGCCATGGCTTTAATCCATTTAGATCGTATAGTCTTATCAGTAATTAGCCCGAATAATGCATTCCAAGCTTCTGGCATAAAATTTCCAGTTGTTCTTACCTTAATATCAAGCAGAATATCAAATACTTGCTCAGCATGCTCAGCCCCAACAGCTTTGACAAAATTTGCTACATACGGCCCATTACCCGTCCTAGTAATTTCCTGCCATGCATTTTTGAATAATGGATGCAATGGATCTCTAGCTATATTCTCAACTACAGAACCCCATATCTTTTTGCCTCGTAAATATAGCCCTGTCCACTCTAAAACTTGAGGATACCCCAGATAAACACTGACTGCCGCCAAGAAAAGCTTAGAATCCTCTCTTGCAAATTGCTCCATGTAATCCGCTTTAAAATAAATGCCTTCATGTAAAATTTCTTGCTCAAGCTCTAAAGGTATTTCATCACGCATAAGAACTGCGGCTTTCAGCCAATGACTATCAACCCTCACTTCTTTTAATTTTGTAAGTACTAGGGCTCGCTCTGCTTCAGTCAGCTCCTCCCAATCATCAACCAAGTCAGAAATAACTCGCATTAACGATCCAGTACCATGTAAATTTAATAACCTTTTTACTCTCTCTATCCTTGACTCTTTAAACTTTTGAGTAGTTTCTATCAGAATTGAAGTTACACCCAATGTATAATCTGAAGGAATGCTAGTTTGAGCAATACGTTCAATATATCCTATCCAACTATCAATAATTACCAGCATAGACTCTATAGAGAGCTCAATTCTGGCCCTTTGAACTATATTAAATAAACGTGCATCATTAATTCTTGCGCTTGCAGGAAGAGCATCTAAAACACTTGGTAAAGCGATTTCAAAAACTTCCCATGGAGACTTATCTTTCTCTGAGTCATCTCTTCCATAAATAATAAGCGGCTCTATCAGTACGCATGCTGTAGTTGGAAGGCAGGCTATTTTTTGTAGGCCTCGTAGCAAATCCACTTTTCGCTCAATATTCGTAAGCTTCCAGACTTCCATAATGCCTTCAAGAATCTTTTTTGCTATTGCTGGGTGTGATTCAATAAAAATCTGATCGAGAATATCTTTATCTTTTTCTCGTGGATGCTTTAACCAAACCCAAATGGCCTGTGCCCGTATCAATGCCTCATCATAGCCAAGTAATTTAGAAATAATATGTTGATCCATCTTATCTGGATGATCACCAAGCATTTGGATCAATGCCCATGCATCTTTGGGTTGTACAAAAGATAAGCCTTCTTTTGCAAATAAATTTAATTCTTCATTGTATTCAAATGTTTTCCAATGCAAAAAAATATCTTCTTCAATAGTAATTTTTTCGCCCATCGGAAAAACAGGTTCACCGTCAACCCACTCTACGTTATTTAAAGAAATCCATGAAACGCGACTAACCCATAATGGTAAGTCTTCCCGAATTTCGACTGAGAAAGTAGACAAATTCCTAATTAGGAAACTAAAAGCTATATCACGTGTTGAAGGATAACTTGAGTCTAAAGCTTTGATAGCTAGCTCAATTAACTTAGCTTTGCAATGCTCTAGTTTAAGACTGTAATAAATCCAATTAAGGTTACGCGCACTAGCACGAGAAGTGTGTGGCGAAAGGCAGAAAATACCTCTTTCCAAAATAGTTATAATTTTTTCTTCCGACCGTCGCGTTCCATCCTGAAATAAGACTTCAGCAGCAGAGCGATAGAATGAATGAGTAAAAGTCAAACTATTGTCCTTTTTCCACTCAATCATCCTTCTTTGTTCAAGATTTTCTATTACATCTTCATCTGTATTACTAAGTTGAGGAGGGGTCATATAATCTTTTACTAATTGTATTTTTGGAAAAGTTGATGGCTTACCTATAGTGATGCTAGTTGCTAAAATACTAGAAATCGCTAATGGTTTATCATCACCACTGCCAAGTGCATATGCCAAATCCTTAGTAGTGACTGACTGGTTATGGTTAGTTGTAGCAGCCAAACCAAGTAAAAAAGGTTTACAATTTTCAGATTTTAATGCTTTAGCTAAATTAGATGCATTTTCATGGGCTAAACGAACAATCTTATCTAAATCAGTAGGGTCATCAATACTTTCGTAGTGAATTGCAAGATATTCTAAACAGCCAGCTTCTAATTCTAGCTCTCCTTTTGATAACGCTTCTAAAACTATAGAGGCTAATGGTTCAGAAATTTTGTGTTCGGTTTTAAGTTGAGACCATAAGTCGGATAAAAATTTAGAAGAAGGGTTACTCAAATCCAACCACCCATATCCTCCTGTTTTAATTTCTGAAACAAAATTCTTAGATGTAGCCTCCAAAAGACGATCTTGAACTTGAGCAATAATTAACTTTCTATTGCTTCCTAATCTTTTTATGATTAACTCAATCTGAGCAAGAGCATTATTAGCATTTTGTGTTGGATGAGCATCACCAAATGGATCATCCATTAATACCAATCGTTTAGCAGGACTTTGATCTACAAGAAAGCGAAAAGCCTCTCCTACATCTCCTGTCTCTTTCACCTCATAACCCTTGGTAGCAAACTCAGCAGCAACCCACTGAGCAGCAATCGTTTTCCCCACTCGCGGAGAACCAGACATAAGAAGAACCGATTTTTCCGAAAGTGTTCTAATCCAATCATCTTCTAAACCATGTGATATATAACCTGATGGACGAATTGGGGAAGGCATAAAGGCAGTCAATTCAGAAAAAAATTCTGGCAATATATTTCTTTTAGTCTCTTTGCCGTTGAAAACAACAGCCCTCATTCGATCAATAACTGC
Organism: Acinetobacter sp. Res13-Abat-PEC15-P4-01; assembly: GCF_015676285.1. Classification (NCBI taxonomy): domain Bacteria; kingdom Pseudomonadati; phylum Pseudomonadota; class Gammaproteobacteria; order Moraxellales; family Moraxellaceae; genus Acinetobacter; species Acinetobacter sp. Res13-Abat-PEC15-P4-01. The sequence continues at coordinate 65,788 of NZ_JADAIN010000054.1, forward strand.
TTGATGACGATCATCTGGAATACTATAGCGCTGACGTAATAATTCACTGCACTTAAGCTTCAAAACATCTTCATCTATTTTTTCAATAATAATTAAACGTTCTAATGCTTTCCTAACTTTTTGAATACCATACTTAGTAATATCCATTTTTTTTAGATATTCATATCTTTTTACTTCTAGCTCAGATGATTCTTTGCTTATATTCAAAACAAATGGAAATTTTTTAAATAATTCTCGACCATCATCCATTTTCACTTTTGAGCTTTTATGAGGATTAAATGGCCAAGCTAGTTTGGACAAATAGCAAGAGGTTTCATCATTACAACGACCTGACATCACAAAAACTACAACAAGGCTTGAATTTGAAACTAACCGATCAAAAAGACAACTTTCAGCTTTGTTATATGGAAAATGTGCTAAATATTCTGCAACATTCTCAAGTGTGACACCACCTTCTGCTCCCTTAACTTGGATATCAATTTCTTTTATAAGCGCGGAATCAGGTACATTAATTTTGGCATCTTCACCATTAGATGGCTCAACAAAAAAACTAATGTCATTTTCATCGTACAATTCAAGTAATATTGCAACACAAACAAGATCTTGAAAGGCATATTTTTTAGGCCCTACAGTTTCAATACTCACTTACTATTACCCCTTGCTTAATTTTATTAGATCAATATTTACTTTAATTATGTCTTAAAAAGACACTTATACTTTAAGCCTATAATATCGGCACTACCTTACCATATATAGTAAGCCATTGACTATTAGAGATAAAATATGTTGACAACAGGATTTCAGTTAACTCATCGAAAAATTAAATATGATATTTTGATAAGACTCTGAATTCTCAAGTTTCAAGCAAATACTATACTATTAAGCAGTTATCTAATGACCTAATCAACTTGATGAAATTGAGCATATTCCGTTTAGTGGAGTTAAAAGTCGATGGTGGATGTAGGGTGACAGGTCTTCTACACCTCTCATGTGCAAAAGGCTACCAGCAACGTCAGCTATCGATTGTCCAAATATTTAATGAGGTTTGGTTTGAGTCAGAAAATTATCCAGAAACACTAACTAATAAAAATCGACTTTTACGATTTCAAAAAATGACACTCCTAGTGTCATTTTTAACGTAAAATGACAACTATTGTGTCGTTACCTATTGTCCATATTTGTCGCCTAAAGCTACAAACCATTGATTCTATGAAACCTAAAATGACAGCTTATGTGTCGTCTGACGGTTGTCATTTGCGACGCATAAGTTATTATTGAGAAAACCGCCATGAATGGCGGTTTTTTTGCTTCCTAAAACTTCATTAAATTAAAAATGCATCCACTTTAATTAAATCATCCAAACTGTTCAAATTCGTTTGGTTATTAAGAATTAATATTTTATTGTTAGAATAATTAGTTTCACTGCCATCACGGTCAAGACTTAAGGTTATGGTTGAACCATTTTTTTCAAACAATAAATATTGGTTTAAATTTTCCTTACTAACTTCACCAATCAATAAGTCCGATATATCAATTTTATCACCTTGACTTGTATTAAAGTCAGACCAAGTATCAAAGCCATTTCCACCTGTTCCATCACTTTCAAATCCTTGTAAAAGTTTAAATATTGCTGTATCTGCACCTGAACCACCATAAAGTTGATCATTGCCAGAACCCCCTTCTAGGTAATCAATACCACTATTACCATTTAAGATGTCATTGCCATCACCGCCTAATGCATAACTCTTGCCTGTCCACACATTAATCGTGTCATCCCCTGATGTACCATGGAACGTCATACCATTATTACGGAAATCCTGCATTGTGATCGTTTGATCTGCAAATACAAATTGTTCTATCTCATAGGTACTGCTATTAAAGAAGTTCTTTATACGGACACTATCGCCTTCTGAATA